>DATNNI010000253.1:0-3610 GCA_035601915.1 Xanthobacteraceae bacterium | reverse complement strand
CTCGGCGATCGCGGCAAAAGCGAGTCTGCGGTCGCGACGGGCGCGCGTGGCGAAAATCGTGATCGCGGCGCAGAGCGCCGACAGCGGGCCTGGCGCGCCGCTCGCCGCGCGGCGCAACGCGCCGATCTCGCGCTCGGCGATTTCGCGCAACAGTGCGGCCACGAGGTCGGTCTTGGCCGGAAAGTAGCGATAGACCGTTCCGGTCGCGATCTCGGCGCGTCCGGCGACGCTCGCGATCTGCACCGCGGCCATGCCGCTCTCGCTCGCGATCTGCCGCGCGGCGGCGATAATCGCATCGTGGCGGGCGGCGAGACGCCGGGCGACGTTTTCGGTGCGGCGATAGGGTATGGCAGCCCCGCGTTCAAGAATCGGGCTGGGATTATATCAGAGCCGTAGTTTGAGTGGCGCGCGCACGCGACAGCTAACCGCCGCGGTCCGCGAGCGATTTGGCGCGGATTTTGGACAATGTCGTTACCGGCGTTATGGCTTCGGGATCGATGGCCAAGCGGATAATCGCCGGTAAGCCCGAATGCTGCGCCGCCTTGAACGCCGCGGGGAAGTCTTCCGTGCGTTCGACCGAGACGCCGAAACCGCCGAAGGCCCGCGCGTAGGCCGCGAAATCGGGATTGCGCAAATCGGTTGCGATAATGCGGCCGGGATATTCGCGCTCTTGGTGCATTCGGATGGTGCCGTAGACGTGGTTGTCGGCGATGATAACGATCAACGGCAGCTTGTACTGAACGGCGGTGGCGAACTCCTGGCCGTTCATCAGGAAATCGCCGTCGCCGGCAATGCACACGACCGGCCGCTCGGGAAAGAACCGCTTCATGGCGACAGCGGCCGGCACGCCGTAACCCATCGAGCCCGAGGTCGGCGCAATGTGCTGGGCAAAACGGCGGAAGCGAAAGAAGCGGTGAATCCAGGCGGCGTAATTGCCAGCGCCGTTGCACAGGATCGCGTCGACGGGAAGATTTTCCCGCAGCCAAACCATTACCGCGCCGAAATTGACCCCGCCTGGCTGTTCGGTCGGCTTTTCCGTCCAGGCGAGATAGTCGGCATGCGCGGCGTCACCCTCCCCGCTGAAGGCACCGGAAACGTTGAGGTCGAGCGTGGCGGCGAATGCCGCAGGCGTCGCATGAATGGCGAGGGTCGGGGCGTAAACGCGGCCGAGCTCCTCGGCGCCGGGATGCACATGCACAAACTTCATTTGCGGCCGCGGGATATCGAACAGCGTATAGCTCTGCGACGGCAATTCGCCCATGCGGCCGCCAACGACAACGACGAGGTCGGCGGACTTGATGCGCTCGAGCAGTTTCGGATTGGGACCGATGCCGAGATCGCCCGCGTAGCATGGATGCAGCGCGTCGAACAGATGCAAGCGCCGGAATGTCGTGGCGACCGGCAGGCGATATTTCTTCACGAAGCGGCCAAGATGGTCGGAGGCCTCCTGCGACCAGCGGCTGCCGCCGATAATGAATATCGGCCTGCGTGCCGCGCCGAGGAGCTCGGCGAGTTTCGCCATCTCGGCGGGACCGGGCGCGGTCTCGATCGGAGAGAACGGCGCGGCATCTTCCACCGCGATGCGCTCGGTCAGCATGTCTTCGGGCAGACTGATCACCACCGGCCCGGGCCGGCCATTGGTGGCGGTGTAAAACGCCCGCGAAACCAGTTCCGGTATGCGCGCCGGATCGTCGATTTCCGTCACCCATTTCGTCATCGAGCCGAACATGGCGCGATAGTCGATTTCCTGAAACGCCTCGCGGTCGGTCATGTCGCGCGCCACCTGACCGACGAACATGACGAGCGGCGTTGAATCCTGCTGCGCAATGTGGATTCCGGGAGAAGCGTTGGTGGCGCCTGGCCCGCGCGTGACAAAACAGACGCCGGGGCGCCCGGTCGCTTTGCCCACTGCCTCCGCCATCATGGCGGCTCCGCCCTCCTGGCGGCAGACGGTGAGCTCGATATCGCTGTCGACAAACGCATCGAGCGCCGCGAGATAGCTCTCGCCGGGCACGCAAAATACGTGACGCACGCCGTGGACGCGCAGTTGGGCGATGAGAACCTCAGCGGCGGTGCGATTGTTATCCTTGCTGCGCATCACGGGTTCCTCGGCGGCCATTTATCGGGCGGCTAGTGGTCCGATTCTAACATTCACATCCCTTTTCGGCAGGCTATCCTGCGAATGTTAGAATCAAAGGACCACTAGCAAGTATAAATCTTAGTGAAGCTTTGGATTTGACATTCGCTTCACGCTTTCGCCGCCCGGTGCGTAGCGAATGTCAAATCCGCTCCACGAGCGCCGCCATCCGATAAGTGCACTATCGAAAGCAAAAGTGAAACTTCGGCTAAAAGGACGTTGATTTTCATGGCGGATCGAGCCGACAGCCAGGAAGAAGTGCTCGCCTTTCTTGCCGATCCCGCGGCCCACGGCGGGCAGAAGGTCCGCCGCATCGACACGCACGCTTCCACCGTGTTTCTCACCGAGCGACGGGCGCTCAAGGTCAAGCGCGCCGTACGTTTTCCGTTTCTGGATTATTCCACCCTCGCGAAGCGCAAAGCCGCTTGCGAGGCCGAGCTCAAGGTCAACGCGCCCTACGCGCCGCAAATCTATCGCGGCGTCGTGCCGATCACCCGCGGCACCGGCGGCGAGCTTGCTGTCGGCGGCTCGGGCACTCCCGCGGAGTGGGCGGTGGAAATGGCGCGCTTCGACGAAAATCGCACGCTCGACCATGTCGCGGCAGAAATTGACTCCGCGCTTGCCGACGCGCTCGGCCGGGTCGTTGCTGCCGCGCATCGTCGCGCGCACCCGCTCAATGGCAACGCCTGGATCGCTGCGCTCGGCGCCTATATCGACGAACACGCCGAAGCCTTCGGGCAACATCCGGATATATTTCCGCGCAGCGACGTCGACGCACTCGCCCGCAAAAGCCGCGCCGCTTATCGGACGATCACGCCGCTGTTGCGCGAGCGAAACGGCGGCGGCTTCGTTCGCCGCATTCACGGCGATCTTCACCTCGGCAATATCGTGCTGCTCGGCGGCAAGCCGGTTTTGTTCGACGCGATTGAATTTAGCGACGTCATCGCTTCGGGCGATATTCTCTATGACCTGGCATTTCTGCTGATGGATCTGTTGGAGCGCGGATTAGGGCAACCGGCGAATATCGTGCTCAACCGCTATCTGGCGGAAAGCCGCCGCATCGAGGACCTCGACGCACTCGCCGCATTGCCGTTGTTTCTTTCGATGCGAGCGGCCATCCGCGCCAAGGTCGCCGTCGCGCGCATGGAACGCGCAGACGAGGGAAAGCGCCAAGAGATCGCGCGCACCGCCCGCGCCTATTTCGCGTTTGCGCTTTCCGCCATCGCGCCGCCGCCGCCGCGTCTTGTCGCCGTCGGCGGCCTGTCGGGAACGGGAAAGAGCAAACTGGCGCAATCGTTGGCGGCGGACATCGGACCGATGCCCGGTGCTGTTGTCTTCCGCTCGGACCTAGAGCGCAAGGCGCTATTCGATGCCGGCGAGACGGAGAGATTGCCACCGAGCGCCTATACCGCCGAGGTCACTGCGCGGATTTACGCGACGCTCGCCGACAAGGCGCGCCGCATCCTCGCCGCC
>DATNNI010000252.1:0-4856 GCA_035601915.1 Xanthobacteraceae bacterium | reverse complement strand
CTGCGAGGTAAGCAAGCCGCAACGGAGGGGGCCATGAGTCGCAACAATATTGTCTACCTCGTCGCCGGCGCGCTGGTCGTGGTCGTCGTCATCCTGGGCTATCAGCTCTATCAGGATCGCAAGCAGCCCGAGGGCGTGCGCATCGATCTCGGCCCCAACGGCATGTCGATCGAGAAGAAATAGCGAACCGGCTTAGGGCGGATTAGCGAAGCGTAATCCGCCGATGTAATGGCCCGCGACTCAAACGGCGGGTTACGCAGCTCCGCGGCTAACCCGCCCTACGTGCTCATAAAAGCGCCGCACCCGAGCATTAGTGAATGTGGTCACAGGACTGCTTCCTTGCGCCTTTTAAGACTCCTTGAACCCATCCACTATCGAGGCAACCACAATGACCGACCCCTTGTCCCAAGCGAATACAACGATACCGGCGGATGACCCCGCAAGGAAATCCACGCTTGCGCGGTCCGACGACCCGAACTTGCCTCACATCGGGTTGGTAGGAGACACGTACACAATCCTTGTGGCAGGCAAAGACACCAACGGTCGCTACAGTCTCATCGACATGCACATTCCATCTGGTGGTGGCCCTCCGCCTCATCGCCATGATTTCGAGGAGATGTTCTCAATCTTAGAGGGTGAAATCGAGGCCACTTTCCGGGGAAAGAAGACCATCATTCGAGCTGGCGAAACGATTAACATCCCGGCGAACGCGCCTCACCAATTCCAAAACAAGAGCGGGCAACCTTCGCGACTGTTATGCCTGTGCTCGCCGGCAGGGCAGGAAGAGTTTTTCAGGGAAGTCGGTGTTCCCGTAGCAACTCGGACAACGCCCCCGCCGCCACTCGACAAGGAGGCTGAGGCAGCGTTCGTAGCGAAGGTCAAAGCCCTCGCTCCGAAATATCGAACTGAGCTTTTACGCCCTTAAGGTCAGGACTTAGGCTAATCCGTAAGCGCGTATTAGCGCGTAGTAGTAGCGCGTAGCGCGTAGGATGGGTTGAGCACTTGCGAAACCCATCAAATAACCTCATGGCCGAAGATGGGTTTCGCTTCGCTCGGCCTTTCGGCATTGCTACGGTGTGCATGGGGCGCGTCGCAGAGGTGTCCATGCTGCGGGTTTTTATCGCCGTCGCCGTGGGGGCGCTGTCACTGTCATCAATCGCGCCGGCTTCGGCCGCGGCCGTGCAACCGCCGACGCCGCAGCAAAAGCACCACGCCCCGCACCCCTGGCACGGCTACGGCTTCCTCCCCGGCTATCGTACGCCCGAGCAAATCGAACGCGCCCGCGCGGCGCGCAATTACCTGCCGAACTGGCCGAACTACAACTCCTACGGCCCAGCTTGGCCCACGTTCTATAACAACCGCTGGAACGGCGGCGGCTTCGGTCCCTGCTACACGCAGACGCCGATCGGCCCGATCTGGAATTGCGGGCGCTAGCAAGCGTAGCCCGGATGAGCGCAGCGATATCCGGGGCCAGCTGCCCTACTGACCCGCATTTCGCTCCGCTCATGCGGGCTACAAACCGAAAGCGCGTAGGATGGGTTGAGCATTTGCGAAACCCATCAAACAATCTCGCGGCCGCGATGGGTTTCGCTTCCGCCTTCGTGAACTTCGCCGCTTCGGCGGACAAGTCGCTCAACCCATCCTACAGGCTCGTCATTGCGAGCGTCAGCGAAGCAATCCAGCGCGAACATGCCAATCTGGATTGCTTCGTCGCGTGCGCTCCTCGCAATGACGAACCCCTTCTCGTCACCACGAGGTCAAGCCCGGCAATGACGAAATAAAGTCAGGCGAGCGCCCTCGCCTCGCCGGCTATTCTCCGCTAGTTTGCCGCGTTAGACCCGTTGAGCATGATCTTATCCGAAAACCGGTATCCACTTTTCGGGATCATGCTCTCCCCCCCAGGAGAGACCGCACCATGCGAGAGTTTTCGCGCCGCTCGGCGCTCGCCACTTTTGCCGCAACCACAGCCGTCTTCACAGGAGTCTTGATCTTGGCCGAATCCGCCGACGCCCAGAACGCCGTCACCACGCCGTCCGGTCTCAAATATATCGACGTCAAGGCCGGCACCGGCCCTTCGCCAAAGACCGGCCAGACCTGCGTGATGCATTACACCGGCTGGCTCTACGAGGGCGGCAAGAAGGGCGCGAAATTCGACTCCTCGGTCGATCGCGGCCAGCCGTTCGAATTCAAGATCGGCCAGCGCCAGGTCATTGCCGGCTGGGACGAAGGCGTCGCCACCATGAATGTCGGCGGCAAGCGCACGCTGATCATCCCGCCCGAGCTCGGCTATGGCGCGCGCGGCGCCGGCGGCGTCATCCCGCCAAACGCGACGCTGATGTTCGACGTCGAACTGCTCGCGGTTAAATAGGTAGGCGGTCTCTCGTCATTGCGAGCGCCGGCGAAGCAATCCAACGCGGCGAGGCCCATCTAGATTGCTTCGTCGCGTTCGCTCCTCGCAGCGACGAATGCTTCTCCCTCTCCCCGCGTGCGGGGAGAAGGTCGGGATGAGGGGGCCCAACGGCTCGGCTCAGACTCGCGGCGACGCCCCCTCACCCGGATTGCTTTCGCAATCCGACCTCTCCCCGCACGGCGGGGAGAGGTAATCGAAAGAATCATTGGAGTGCCGCAGACTCGAACAAAAACCCGCGCGGCGAAATGTTTTGATTTAACAACTGAAATTCGAAGCGTTTTGACTTTGCTGTGGCGATGACAATAAACGGCGCTACCTCGCTCGTTGTTAAGGGACGTCAACCGGTGACGCCGAATTGATGAAGAGCGAGATGCGGTGCCCGCGCGCGGAGTTTCGTCAACTCCGTTCCCGGGCGGCTTTAGGTCCCCGGTCGACCGGCACAAGGACCGGTCCGCACGGAGCGTGCTTAACCGCGGCATGTTTTTTCTTTCGGTTGGCGAAACGGGTGAAACACCCGTCAGCGGCCGCCGCGGGAAACCCGGTTCTGGAGCTGAGCCATCGGGGTAGTAGCCGGTGGCGAGTGCCGCAAGCGTGAGCGCCGAAAGGTGGGCGCGCTGGAAAAAACAGTGCGCACGCCGCGCACAGATGAGTTTCGCAGACTTGTCTGTCGGTGCGGACATGGTTGGACAATGCGCCTTTCGGCGCTCCGCTTTCCCTTTTGAGGAGAGCACCTTTTTTCTTGGCGTGGTCGTCAGCAAAGCTCGGGCGCGCAGGCACCGCGAGAATGATGACGCGCGAAATCAGTGTGCGCTGTTTGACATTGTTGATCGGAAAGAACGCTCGACCGGCGCCCCTTCAGCTCGTCACCACCGGGCTTGACCCGGTGGTCCATGGTGCCTCGTCGATGCCGCATGGATGGCCGGATCAAGTCCGGCCATCACGAAGGATGGGAGCCCGGCCGCCGGGAGGGACCCCTACCCCGCCTCGCCGTCGCTCGGCGCCGCGACGCGCATTTCGTGGAAGCGCCGCTCGATCATGGCGTAGGTCTCGCGCACAATAATATGGGTCGCGACCTCGTTCTCGGTGCGGCCGAGCTTGCCGAGATTGGCCAGTAAAACCAGATAGTTGAACGTCTCGATCGGCAGCGTCAGGCTTAGCGCCCGCGCCTCCGACCGGTTTTCAGGCCGCGCCATGAACCGGCATCCTTGCCAATAATTTGGCCAATAATAACTTGGTTATAATATAGTTAAAACTATTGGCAGCCGAGTCGAATCGTGCAAGTCTTCGGTTCAGCGAGGGTTTTCGCACAACATCCTTAAGTCGGCCCGGTTTGTCCTCGCGTACGGGCCTGTTCCTTGAGCGCTTTGCCGTCCGACTGGCGCGGATGCGGCTCGGTGCGCGGCACGTTATTGCCAAAATGCCGCTCGCCGATTTCGCGCCTCCCCGGATTTGAAAAGCGCCCGCGGCGCTTCCGTTGTGTGCGGCCTTTGCGCTGTCGCGGCCGAGCGGCGGCCGCTTTCTTTGCGAGGCCATTCCATGACACTCGAAACCTGGACGCCGGAACGCGTCGAGCGGCTGCGAAGCTGCGTCGTCACCGGCTTAACGTGCAGTCAGATCGCGGCGCAGATCGGCGTTTCGCGCAACGCCGTGATCGGCAAGCTCCATCGGCTCGGCCTGTCGTCGGGGCGACCCCCGGGCGGCGCGGCGCGCACCTGCCCTCCGCGCGCTGCCCGCCCGCGGGCGCCGAGCCAACGCCGGCTGCTGCGCCTAATGTTTTCGAACGGCGCGCCGGCGGCCAGCGGCAACGCGAGCGCGGCCAGTGTAGACAGTGCGCAACCCTGCTCGCTGCTTGATCTCGACCGCGGCAAATGCCGCTGGCCGCTTGAGGTGTCCGGCGCCGGCTCAGGCGGCTTGACGTTTTGCGGCAACGCCGCGCCCGACGGCATTTCCTACTGCGCCGGCCATGCCCGCATGGCGTATCGCGCGCCGGCGCGAAGGAGCGCTTAAGCGCCGCTCGTCAAAAGCCCGTCATGGCCGGGCTTGACCCGGCCATCCACGTCTTGTTGCTCGGCTGAAAGCGAGACGTGGATGCCGCGACATAGGCGAGCGAAGCGACGCCGTTCTTCGAACGGCTATGCGCGGGCATGACGAAGTCGGAATGGCTCCGAATTGGAGCAACATCACGCCCGCTGCCGGTCGGCGTCGATCGGCAGCACTTGCCCGCTGATCGACTTGCCCGCATCGGAGGCCAAGAACACCGCGAGCGCGGCGATATCTTTCGGATCGATCATCGTCTTGATCGACTGTTCGGCCATCGCCGTGGCGCGCACCTCGGTGATCGACTTGCCGCTGATCTGCGCGCGGCCGGCGAAGACGCGCTCGATGCGGTCGCCGGCAACCGCGCCCGGCGCGATCGCGTTGGCGCGAATGCCCCACTCGCCGAGCT
>DATNNI010000251.1:0-2674 GCA_035601915.1 Xanthobacteraceae bacterium | reverse complement strand
CCCGGGCCCGGCCCTGTTCCAGCATGGTCAGCATCGGCAGCACGAAGGCTGCGGTCTTGCCGGTGCCGGTCTGCGCGATGCCGAGCACGTCGCGCCGCTCCAGCACGTGCGGGATGGCTTGCTCTTGGATGGGGGTGGGGGCTTTGTAACCGGCCGCCTCGACGGCGGAGAGTACTTTGTCGGATAAACCGAGATGCGAGAAGGACATGAACCCTCGGGTTGGGATCCGCGCCGGGCGCGGAGGCCTCGTGTTGCACGCGGACGATCTGATATCGAATCCGCACGTGCCGATCTTTCGCCGGAACATAGGTGCGAACGGGTTAAAGTCAACCTGCCGCCATCCGGTAAGTTAAAATGATTGCTCTAGTTTTCTCGTACGCGCGAGGAATGGGCGATGCCTAGACCTTCATCTGAACGCCTGCCGATTGTTCTTGTTCCGGGGCTCGCCTGCTCGGCACGGCTTTACAGCGACCAAATCCCGGTACTCTGGCCGTTCGGGCCAGTCACCGTCGCCAATCACACACGCGACGAATCCATCGCGGCGGTTGCGCGAAGCATTTTGGCCGACGCGCCGCCGCGTTTTGCGCTGTTGGGCTTGTCGATGGGCGGCTACATCGCGTTCGAGATCATGCGCCAGGCGCCCGAGCGCGTGGCAAAGCTCGCGCTCCTTGACACAGCAGCCACGCCCGAAACGCCTCAACAGACCGCGACCCGCAAGACCCGTATCGCGCTCGCCAAGTCCGGCCGTTTTGACGAAGCCCTCGACCTGATGTTTCCGGCGTTGGTGCATCGTGATCGCCATGGCGATGAACGGCTCAAACGGATTGTCGACCTGATGGGCGAAGAGACCGGAGCGGACGCGTTCATCCGCCAGCAGCATGCAATCATGGGGAGGGCAGATTCGCGGCCGTCTCTTGCCACCGTAGCCTGTCTTGCACTGGTCATGGTCGGCGATGCCGACGAACTCACGCCGCCGGCGGCGGCGCAGGAGATCGCCGCCGGCATTTCCGGCGCGCGCTTGGTTGTCATCCCGCAATGCGGACACTTGTCGACGCTGGAGCGGCCGGACGCGGTGAATGCAGCGCTCATCGAGTGGATATCGGATTGATTTATTTCCCGAACCGCTCGATCCGGTAAGCCAGCTCTGGGCCGCCTTTTCCTCCGTAAGCGAGTTGGGCGATCAAAAGCGCAAACGGTTCGGTGTAGCGCGCAATCGCAAGCGGCCCGGCATCGACCGGATCGAAGCCGATATCGCGGATCAAGGTAGCGGCCACTTTGTTCGCGCGCCAATCATCGCCGCAATAGACGATGCTTGGCCGGGCGGCCTCCTGGCGCGTCTCGTAAACCCGAGACAGAACTTCGCTCGGCACGGTGTTAAAGGCGGCAACGATGCGGGCTCGCGGCAGCCGGCTGGCGAGTTCCTCCGCGCCCGACGACGTGCGGCCGATAACGAGTTCGGTCGTCTCTTCATTCATCGGCAGCGAGCAGGTGATGATGACCTTGCCGTCAAGATCGCCGGCTTGCCTGAGCACATCGTCCAGCTGCGGCCAAGGCACGGCGAGGAGGAGAGCGTCGGCGTTTTGCGCGGCGTCGGCCGGCGTGCCGGCGCGGGCGCTCTTTCCCGCCTCCCGCGCCAGTCGCTCGAGCTTCTTTTGGCTGCGGGCGTAGCTGAAGACCACGTCGTGGCCGGCGCGGGCGAACAGCGTGCCGAGCTTTCCGCCCATCAAGCCCGAGCCGAAAATACCGATCCGCATGCCGCCGCTCTTTGCTTCGATCGCGCGCCCTCGCGCCAACCTTTATTATACGGCGGGCATGTGCTCGATGAGCTTGTCGAGTGTGATTGGATAATCGCGCACGCGGACGCCGGTGGCATTATAGATGGCGTTGGCGACCGCGGCGCCGACGCCGCAAATGCCAAGTTCGCCGACGCCCTTGGCCTTCATCGGCGACGACATCGGATCGGTCTCGTCGAGGAAAATCACATCCTGGTGCGGGATGTCGGCATGCACCGGCACTTCATAGCCGGCAAGATCGTGATTGACGAAAAAGCCGCGGCTTTTGTCGACCACGAGTTCTTCCATGAGCGCCGCGCCGACGCCCATAGTCATGGCGCCGATCACCTGGCTGCGCGCCGATTTCGGATTGAGGATGCGGCCCGCGGCGCAGACCGCGAGCATGCGCCGCACCCGGATTTCTGCCGTCGCCGCGTCGACCGCGACCTCGGCGAAATGCGCGCCGAAGGTCGACTGCTGGTACTTTTTGTCTAAGTCGCCGAATTCGATTTTGTCCTCTGCGTCCATGCCGTGCTCGCCGGCCGCCTCAGCGAGCGGCACGCTGCGATTGCCTGAGCGCACCGCGCCGTCGGCAAACGTCGCGTCGGCGGAGTTAAAGCCGAGCTTGCGCGCGACCGCATCGCGGAGCTTGACGCAGGCCGCGTAAACTCCCGCGGTCGAGCAGTTGGCGCCGAATTGTCCGCCGGACCCGGCGGAGACCGGAAAAGCGGAATCGCCGAGCCGCACCACCACGTGGTCGAGCGGCACGCCCATCATCTCGGCCGCGGTCTGGCCGATGATGGTGTAGCTGCCGGTGCCGATCTCGGTCATGTCGGTCTCGACCGTCACGATGCCGCGATTGTCGAGCCGCACGCGCGCGCCCGATGCCAGCACCAGGTTGT
>DATNNI010000250.1:0-2983 GCA_035601915.1 Xanthobacteraceae bacterium | reverse complement strand
GATCCCGCTGCGCGCGGCGGCCAAAGGCTTGGGAGTCACGCTTGCCGAGCCGTTCCTGCAAGTCGCCTTCCTGCCGCTGCCGGTGATCCCGCATCTCAGGATCACCGACATGCGGCTGGTGGACGTCGACAGGTTCGAGTTCGTGCGGGACTAACTAGCCTTCCGGGACCTAGGCCGCGTCAGGCGCGATGCCCGACGCTGCGCAAATGCGCGGTGGCGCCCGGGGTCCTCGTCGCAGCGTTCCTCGCATGAGTTTCGGTGCGTGCCGCGTGCGCGCCCGGCTCGAGCACCCTTCCCGAAGAGGCGACCGGCAGGCCGCGCATCGCCGAGCCGCTGGATCCGCCTGCGCATCCCAGGGTTCCGCTCCCGCCGCCGCTGCCACCTGATGTCGCAACCGTGCTAGTTGCGGCATGAACGCCTGAAGTGCCGCCCCCTGCCGCGTGAACGCCCGCGGGATGGCTCGACCCTCCGCAAGCCGCCAGCGCCCGGTCCGGGGCGGAGAGCGACAAGGTAGCGCTAGCCAAAATCGCGACGGACAACCCGACGCCGTGCATACGAAAAGCGGCTTTGCCGCGCTCGAGCTTCGCTTGCATGGGTAACCTCCTGCAATTGCTCCGCTGCGCAAGTCTGGCGCAGAAAGAAGGCTAGACTTGGGTCAACGGGCGCGCGTCAACCCGCACACAACTCACGAGTTCGCGACTGGTTCCGCAGGCGCGGACGAGGCCTTGCCAGCGTTGCCTGCTCTGGCCGAAGACGCGGGGCGGAGGGACGTCAAGTCGCCCGCCGGCTTGCCGCAGCAAAAACCACCGCCAGCGCGATCCAGGACAGGATCATGGTGGTGCCGCCGAGCGGAGCGGCGAAGGGAAAAATGCGCTCGCCGGTGAAGACATGCATCGCGAGCTCGGCGGAAAACAGGATCGCGCCCGCCTCCATCACGAAGCCGACAAAAAGAAGCGCGCGCGCCGAGGCGGCTCCAATCCGAGCGTGCGCGGCGATCGCGAGCGCTGCGACTGCGTGCAGCAGGAGAAACAGCGCCCCCCGCTGTGCGAGCTCGCCGCCGTTCGCGTGGACGCCCGCGGCCGCCAACGCCACGCCGGCCGCGCCCATAAGCGCGGCGACGCCGGCGAGAATGAAGGGCGAGCGGGTCATCTCTGGCTCCATCGCCGACGAGGTCGGCCGGCGCGGGCAAAGCAGTCCCTTGGACCCGCGCTTGTCAAGACGGTTCGAACCATCGATTTTGCCGCTCGCGCATATCTCGCGAATCGGGACGAGTAGGGAGGGCGAAAATTGCCAGATTTCAGCGTGCGCGCGATCGAGCGTACGGATCGCCCACAATGGGAGCCGCTCTGGCGCGCCTATCTCGTTTTTTATCGCGCTCAATGGAGCGACGAGGTCGCCGACGCCACCTTCGCGCGTATTTTCGACCCTCTCGAGCCGGTGCATGCGCTGGTCGCCCAGCGCGGCGATGAGCTGATTGGTCTCACTCACTATCTGTTTCAGCGCAGCACATGGCTCATCAATTCGCAGTGCTATCTGCAGGACCTTTATGTCAGCGAGGCCGTAAGGGGTGGCGGGGTCGGCCGCGCGCTGATCGCAGCCGTCGCCGCCGCGGCCAAGGAAGCGGGCGCCGCGCGCGTGTACTGGCACACGCACGAGAGCAACGCCGTAGCGCGCCGGCTTTACGATGCGGTCGCTGTGCACACGGGCTTCATTCAGTATCGCATCGATCCTCTGGGCTGACGCACGGCGGCAGACTTGCCGCTGCCCCCAACTTGCCGCATGGTGTGCGGCCCGGAAGCCTTGTGTTCCGGTGGTATGGTCGGACGTCGGCCGGACAGGGGTTCTGGATGGTTTCACGACGTCTCACTAAACGATCGCTGGCCATCGCCAAGGCCAACGCGCAGGCCGGCGCCGATGCAGTGTTGACGATCGCCGCTCGCACCCAGAGTCTGCTCGCGCCTGGCGGTCGGCAATCCGATAAAACACGCGAAGCGCGCCTCATGGTGCAGGAGAAGATCGACGCCACCATCGAAGGCGCCTTCGCAGCACAGATGGCCTGGGGCTCTTTCTTCATCAAGGCCGCATTCGGCGGCGTACGCACGCCCGGCGACGTTTCTGCAGGTCTGACAGCGATCGCCGAGGCTGCCGCCGCGCCCGCCCGGCGCACGGTGCGCGCCAATGCGCGCCGCCTGACCGGGGTCAAGGCGTCGCCTTGACATGGAACTCGTTCCGCATCTCCAGCATGTTGTCGCCACCTACGGCTATCTCGCGGTGTTCGTGATCGTGGCGTTGGAGAGCGCCGGAATTCCAATGCCCGGCGAGACCGTCCTGGTGACCGCCGCGATTTTCGCCGCCTCCGGCACGCTGAAAATCTACTGGGTGATCGGAGCGGCGGCCGCGGGCGCGATCATCGGCGACAATTGCGGCTATTGGATTGGCCGCGAGCTCGGCTTTCCGCTCATCTATCGTTTTGGCCACTATATCCGACTTGATGAGAAGCGGCTCAAAGTCGGGCAGTATTTATTTCTTAAGCACGGCGGGAAGATCATCTTTTTCGGCCGCTTCGTTGCGGTGCTGCGCGCCTTTGCGGCGTTCCTCGCCGGCGTCAATCGCTACAATTGGGAGGAGTTTTTTCTCTATAATGCCGCGGGCGGGATTGTCTGGGCCACGATCTTTGGCGTGGGCGGTTACCTGCTCGGCCGCGCCTTTGAGCATTACGCACGGCCGGTCGGGATAGCCGTTCTTATCATCGCCGTGATCGGCGCGGTCTTTGCCGCCCGCTTCATCCGCTCTCACGAGCAGGCGCTGGAGGAAGAGGCCGAGCGCGCTCTTCCGGGACCGCTCAGGCCTCCGAAGGCTTAGGCGGCGCGCGATTGATGCCTCGGGCGCTCCCTTAGGTGCAGAAGTCAACCAAAGGAGCGCAGATGCCAGGCAACTTGATCGCGGCAATTCCCGCGTTGCCCGCCCTT
This sequence comes from Xanthobacteraceae bacterium, assembly GCA_035601915.1. GTDB lineage: Bacteria > Pseudomonadota > Alphaproteobacteria > Rhizobiales > Xanthobacteraceae > BOG-931. Next base: position 14 of record DATNNI010000250.1, on the reverse strand, counting down.
CTCCTGGGCTTCTG
>DATNNI010000249.1:0-17773 GCA_035601915.1 Xanthobacteraceae bacterium | reverse complement strand
GCATGCAGGTGATGGGCGGTTTTGGCTACAATATGGAGTTTGACATGCAGCGGCATTTCCGCGATGCGCGCGCGGCAACCATTGCCGCGGGCACTTCCGAAATGCAGCGAAACATTATTGCCGGCCAGATGGGCCTCAAGGTGCAGTAGGTTTGCCGGGGCAACAGACATACCGGATGCGACTTTATGAGCGCGGGTCTGCCACTCACAATCCCGAATAGCTTTGCCCGCAACGCCCGCTGGTGTGCCGGTGGCGAAGCGGTCGTGGATTCCGACACCCGGCTTACTTACGCCGAGCTCGACGCACTCTCGCTGCGGGCTGCTTCGTTGTTCGCGCAGCTCGGCGCAGAGCCTGGAAAACCGCTGGCGCTGCTTTGCCCGCCGAGCGCGATTTATTTAGTGGCCTGGCTCGGCGCGGTTCGTCTCGGCGCATTGCCGATGGCGCTGCATACCCGTGAATCCGCGGCAACGCTCGCCGCCATCTGCTGCAAGATGCAGCCCAGCCTACTTGTGTACGACGCATCCATGGCGGAATTGGCGGCGGGCACGGCGGCGCAATACCCGGAGTTCCGCGGTTTGATCCAGGCGCGCTCGGCGCTGCCGGCGAAACCTAGCGGCTCGGTGCATGCGGCCGCGTCAATTCCCGACGATCTGCGCAGCGTTGAGCCGACCGCCAAGCTCGCAACGCCAAGAGAGGACGATCCGGCAATCATCGTTCTGTCTTCGGGCACGACATCGGTCGCCAAAGGGGTCGTGCACACGCACCGTGGCTTGATCGAGAACGCGCGCAGCAATCTCTATATGTACCAGGGAATTCTGCCGACCGACCGATCGCTGGTGCCGCTCAGCACCGCCTTTATCGGCTGCTACAATGGCTGGTTTCCTTTCCTCAATGCCGGCGCCTGCACGATTTTCATGGAGCATTTCGACCTGACCGCGGTGCCCCATTTGGTGCGCGAGGAACGCGCGACGCACGTGTTTCTTACGCCGACGCTATGGCGGAGAATTCTCAACGCCGAAGATGCCGGCGAGAATTTCCGCTCCGTCCGCCTTATCGGTTTTGCCGCCGAGCCGATGGATGCCGCGACGCTCAAACGCTTGCGCGAACGGATCAGCCCGAATGTCGTGCAAGTTTATGGCTCGACCGAGATCGGCGCGGCTGCCACTAGCATCGGCGCCGATGAGATGCTTGGCGAGCGGCTCATCAGCGTCGGCCGCCCATTGGTGAATGGCGACATCAGGGTCGTCACACCGGGCGGTAGGCCGGACCAATCGGTTCCCGCGGGCGAGGTCGGCGAAGTCCTTATCAGCAGCCCGTCGCTGGCGGCCGAGATTTGGGGCGATCCCGAAGCGACCACCGCGGCCTTCGTGATTGACGGCGACCGGCGCTGGTGGCGTTCGCGCGACCTCGGCCGCCTCGATGCCGACGGTTATCTCTATCTGGAGGGACGCCGCGACGATATGATCATCTCGGGCGGCATCAACATCATGCCTGCGCGCGTTGAAGACGTTCTCCTTGCGCACCCCGGCGTTGCCGAATGCGCCGTGGTCGGCGTGCCGAGTGCGGAATGGGGCGAAGAGGTGCAGGCGTTTATTGTCGGCCGCGATCCGAAACTTGATGCCGCGGCCATGGACGTGCACGTTCGCGGCAGCGAGCTTTCGCCTTACCAACGGCCGCGGGTCTATCATTTCGTCGGTGAGTTGCCGCGTACATCAACCAACAAAGTGTTGCGGCGCACGCTGCGCGAGACGGCGCTCGGCCTGCGGTCGGCCAAATTCGAAACAACCATCATCCAGTCAACAGGAAAAATATGAGTAAGACCGAGCCTAATTTGCTGACCGAACATCGCGGCCCCGTGGCGATCGTCACGCTTAATCGCCCCGACAAACGCAACGCGCTGAGTGAGGCTTTGTGGCACGACTTAAAGAACACGTTCGAGGGCTTCGGTCCGGACGTGCGTTGTGTCGTGCTCGCCGGCGCCGGCAAGCATTTCTGCGCCGGGCTCGATTTGTCGGAACACCGGCATCGCGAAGCATTCGAAAGTATTTTCATGTCGCGCTTCGCGCACGCCACGCTCGAGTCTATCCAGTTCGGCGGGCGTCCAGTGGTAACCGCCATGCAAGGCGCCGTGATCGGCGGCGGCCTCGAAGTCGCAACCGCCACCCACGTTCGCGTCGCCGATGCGACGGCGTTTTACCAACTGCCGGAAGGCCGGCGTGGGTTTTATGTCGGCGGCGGCGCCAGTGTCCGCGTCGCCCGCATCATCGGCCCGGGCCGCATGGTGGAAATGATGCTGACCGGCCGCACGCTTGACGCCGCGGCGGGCGAGCGTCTCGGCCTGTCGCATTATCTGGTTGAGCCCGGCAAGGCGCTGGAAAAGGCGATCGAGCTTGCAGAAAACATCGCCAAGAACGCGCGCATCCCGAACTATCTTATCGTTCAGGCGATCCCGCGCATTGCCGACATGTCGGCGTCCGATGGGCTGTGGACCGAAAGCGTGGCGCAGGCGGTGAGCATGACGTCGGAAGACGCCCGCGCCGGCATCGATGCGTTCTTCAACAAGCGCAAGATCGAATTTTAGTAGCCGCGACGCCGTCAAATAAGCGGCGTGACGTCGTTCTTCACGCCCAGCAAGGCCTTGCCGTAGAGTTCGTAACCGACAGCCGGCAACACCACGGCGTGGCGAGAGGCGACCGCCGCGTCACGCCAAATTCGCTGTAACGGGCTCGCTTCGGCAAAACCCGCCGAGCCGTGCGCGAACAATAGCTTGTCGATTGCTTGCGTGATCTTTTCCACCGTGTAGCCGGTGTCGGCGCGCACGCGCGCCCGGGTCAGCAGATCGGGATAAATGCCGCGCGCGGCGGCCCCGTCGACGTCGTCCGCCGCCCGATAGGCATGAAAGTGCGCGGTATCGATCATCATTGCCGCATCGGCCAGTTGAAGCTGAAACGCAACCGATGCGGTTTGCTTCTCGAAGAACGTATAAGCTATCGTTCGCGACCCCGCTTTTTGCCGCACGAATTCCAGCGCAGCCCGGCCCAATCCGAGGATCGGCCCAACCAGAATGATGGAGAGAAACGCGACAAACGCCGAGCGATAAAACGCCTCGTCGCGCATTTCGGTTGGATATTTGCCGTCGATGGCCTGCGGCACCGAGAGGATACGATGATCGGGAATGAATATGTTCTTGGCGCGCAAGCAGATGCTGCCGCTCGACTTCATGCCGGCGACAAACCAGGTATCTACCCGCTCGAGATCGGACATCGGAATCATCGCCAAGCCCTGGTCGATTGGCTCGCCCGCGTCATTCACAATGGGAAGGCCCAGCACCGCCCATTGCGCATGCCAGCCGCCTGAATTGTAATGCCATTCGCCAGTGACGACGCGGTAGCCGCCCGATTCCTTCTTCACAGTTGCGGTCGGATTGAGCACGCCCGAGACGCAGGTATCCGGATCACTGCCGAACACTTCGTCTTGGGCGCGGACCGGAAACAGGCTCGTCAGCCAGCAGCAGACATTGTTGAGGTTTGCAACCCATGCGGCGCCGCCATCGGCTTCCGCGATTGCCGAACCGACCTCGAGCATCGCCCGGGTATTCATCTCCCAGCCGCCATACCGCTTCGGCGTGGCTACCCGCATTAAACCCGCCTTCCTCATCGCTTGAATGGTCTCCTCCTCGACCCGGCGATTGGCTTCACTCGCGGCCGCGTTCTTGCGCAGGAGTGGCGCGAGCTCCCGCGCGCGCGTAACAAGATCATGCACGGTGGGCGGCGCCAAGCTGTGCAGGCTTGCAACTGTACTCATCGGTCATCTCCTCCCAAACTCGACTTCAAGGCCCGACGTTCGCCGCGACCTGTTTGGACGCGTGCTCGTGCAGTAACGGTGAAGTCAGCAAAATATCCGCGGTTCGCTGTAAGTGTTGCTCGATCAGTGTACAGGCGAGATCCGCATTCCGAGCAAGGCAGGCGTCAAGAATGCCGCGGTGCTCGCTATCGACGTCGCGGTCCTCGCGCGCCAGCACGAACGATAAATTCCGGTAGCGTTCGCTTTGTGCATAAAGCATTCCGCGCAGATTTAGCATCCACGGACTGTCGCAGCCGGCGACCAGCGCCGCGTGAAAAGTGGTGTGCGCAGCAGCCCACGTCGGACTTAAGTACACTCCGGCGTCCATCATCATCATCGGAATCCGATGCAGCCGATGATACGCGGCAACCGCTGAAGTCTCCCACTCGACGTCGCCGTTGGCGACGGCAGAGCGCAAACAAAGCTGCTCGATGGTAATGCGGGTGCGCGTCAGGTCTTTTAGTTCCGCACCGGAAACGGTCGTCACCGAATAGCCCTTTTGCGCCGTCGCCACCGTCCATTTCTCGGCGGACAGCCGCGACAGAGCCTCGCGGACTGCGCCAGGGCTCAGGTTCAGCCGTGCGGCGATATCGCTGATCCTGATTTTGGCGCCGGGCGCCAACCGGCAATCCAGAATTTCCGCAAGCAGAGCATCATAGGCTTGATCCGCCTGCGTTGCCGCCTGATCGAAGCGCACTAGCTTGGTCATGCTGGCATCATCCTTGATTGCCAGTCCGGCAGCAAGAAAAAAATATTTTCGATTGACAAATATCTTTTAGCCCGCATTAAATTCGCCTCGCGGCGCTTAGATCTCAGGCCGCCGGTCCGTTTGGGCCGGAAACGTATCGGCATACGAGCCGGCGATGGCGCTGGTCGGCAGACGGACACCCACGGAGTTCAAAACGGGGAATTGGCATGACGGCGATCCAGGGATTCATCAAGCCAAACCGTCGCCCCGGCGAACTTGGGGTTCATTCCGTCGATCACTTTCATTTCACCGTGCCCGAGCTTGCCCGCGCAAAAAGTTTCTACGGCGAGTTCGGCCTCGACGTCGGCCACAAGAGCGGGCTGCTGACGTTACGAACCTTCGACCATCCCCAAATCTGGGGCACGATCGGCGAGGGTCCGCGCAAGAAATTCGGGCACATTTCCTTCGGCGCGTTCGAGGATGACATTGAACGATTTGCCGCGCACTTTCAGTCAGTGGGAGTAAAGCGGCTCGACCCGCCCGCCGGCACCGATTCGAATGGCTTGTGGCTTCGCGATCACGACGGCGTCCTGATCGAAATCAAGGTCGCCGCGAAGTCGTCGCCGGATGAAAAGACGCAGTTCTCGTTCCAATCGGCGCCGGGCGGCGAACGTGGTGCACGCCTTCGCAGTGTCATGCCGCGCACGCGCCCCCGGCGGCTCGCTCATGTCCTGCTGTTTACCAGCGACGTACGAAAAGCCATCGAGTTTTATACCCGCGTACTTGGCATGCGGTTGTCAGACCATTCCGGCGACAACATCGCCTTTCTGCACGGCATTCACGGCAGCGACCACCATATGATCGCGTTCGCGCGATCGGACGCGCCCGGACATCATCATTTCAGCTGGGATGTCGGCTCTGTGGACGAGATCGGCGCCGGCGCCATGCACATGCTTGAGAAAGGCTTCGTCAAAGGCTGGGGTCTGGGACGCCACGTGCTTGGCTCGAATTATTTTCACTACGTCCAGGATCCTTGGGGCAGCTTCAGCGAATATTCCGCAGATATCGACTACATCCCGGCGACCTGCGATTGGCCAAGCGACGATCATGAGCCCGAAGATTCGTTTTACGCCTGGGGCCCGAACGTCCCCGACGACTTCGTCCATAACTATGAAGCTTGATAGTCCGACCGCATTAACCGTTCGCGACGCCCGCACCGGCGTCGATGCCCTCGTCTTTCCCCGCTATCGGGTGCGCGTTGCTGGTCCCCGATCTGCCCTTGGCCGGCGGAAGCATCCTTCTGTACCGCCAGGCGGCGATCCTGTATCAAGCCGCAAACCAGACAAGATTGCGCGCGACAGGGCGGGACGAATGAGAGCGGGCGGCACGCGAACATTTAACGGCAAGAGCCAAACTCAAAGCCAGGTGCAGGTCATCGCGCGGGCGGCGGCGATCCTGCGTGCGCTCGAACAGCAAGCGACAGGCTTGAGCCTCGGTCAGATCGCGCAACGGGTCGGACTTGCGCGTTCGACCGTACAGCGCATTGTTGCCGCGCTCGAAGCCGAGAAGTTTTTGATTGCGGCCTCGCCGAACGGTCGGGTGCGGCTCGGACCGACCATCCTGCGGCTTGCTACTTCGGCGCGCACCGACTTCGTCGCTGTCGCGCGGCCGTTCCTTGTCGAGCTCTCGCACGAACTCAGGGAGACCGTCGATCTTGCCGCCATCAAGAAGGATCATCTCGTATTCATCGATCAGGTGCCTGGGTCACAGCGGCTGCGCGCCGTTTCCGCAGTGGGTGAGACTTTTCCGCTCCATTGCACGGCCAATGGCAAGGCTTACCTCGCCGGACTTGAGGACGCGGCAATCGTCCGGCTCATCGGCACCAGCTATGAGCGGCGCACGCAGCGCACGATCACGCGGATCGACGATCTGTTGCGCGATCTCAAATCCGTCCGCAAGAACGGCATCGCCATCGATCGCGAGGAACATACGCGCGGAATTTGCGCCGCCGGCGTGGTAACGCGCGATCCGCTGGGCAACGCCGTTGCCATCTCCGTCCCGGTGCCGGCGCAGCGATTTTACGAACACCAGCGGCATATTGCGGCGCGGTTGCGCGCGACCAAGGACGCCCTCGAACGCCACGTGGTGGCCGCCGCAGCCTGAGCGCGAGGCCCGCGCGAACGTCGCAGATCGCGTTTGCGACGGCTTGTCCGGGTAGCCGGAAGCCGATACAGATGTACCATATCCTGGTACAAATGGCCGGAACGCCTCTTTGCAGCGGGCGGGGCCAAGGGGAACGCGGAGGGCTTAAGTGGCGAAGAAGATTCGCGGCGTCTCGTTCGAGGAGAACGAGAACAACACGATGGGACTTTCTTTCTACAATCTGTCCCATCGTTTCGGGTATCAGTCGCCGAACTGGCCGTATTTCGAAGACGTCAAAATCGAACGCATCCATTACATGGCGAAGTCGGGGGTGCTGTCGCAACGCATCACCACGTCCATGCACAATACCACGCATATCGATGCGCCCGCGCACGTGGTGCAGGGCACGCCGTTTATCGACGAAGTGCCGCTGCCGCACTTTTTCGGCTCCGGCATCGTGGTTTCGCTGCCGAAGAAAAAATGGGAGCAAATCACCTACGATGATCTTGAAAAGGCTGCCGGCAAGATCGTGCGGCCTCGCGACGTGGTGATCATCAACACCGGGTGGCACAGGAAGTACGAAGATAGCGAAGATTATTTCTGCTACGCCCCCGGCTTCGTGGCTTCCGCGGGAGAATGGTTCGTCGAGAAGCAGGTCAAAGTGGTCGGCCACGATACCCAAGCCAACGATCATCCGCTCGCCACCGCCATCGGTCCGCAGCGCAACGGACCGCTGCATCCGCATCTTGCGGAAGAATACAAGAAATGGTCCGGCGGCCGCGACTGGAAGGAAGATTTCCCGGATTGGGAGCCGGTGCACCGCATCCTGTTCAAAAACGGCATCCTCGGCATCGAGAATGTCGGCGGTGACATCGACAAGGTCACCGGCCGGCGCTGCACCTTCGCGTTCTTTCCGTGGAACTGGGAGCGCGGCGACGGCTGCATCATCCGCCTAGTCGCCATCACCGACCCGAAGGGTACCTTTCGGATTGATAAGGGGGAGAAGTTCTGATGGAGGTCAGGCGTTTCGCTGCGGCAAAGACTTACGAAGCGCCGCATCACCGCGACTTTACGGGCTTGCGGCTGTTCGGCGCCGAGGCCGGCGGCCCCAAGGGCTTGATTGTGGGCATTTCGCATTTCCTGCCCGGAGGCGGCGCCGGCCCCGACGCCTCGCCCCCCGAAAAGGTCTATTTCGTGCTCGAAGGCGAGCTGACGGTCATCATCGACGGCAAGGAAACCGTGCTGAAAAAGCACGATTCATGCTTCATCGGGCCGAACGAGAACCGCGAAATTGTCAATCGCACCAACACCGTGTGTTCGATTCTGGTCGCCATCGCGCCGGCGCCGAAGTGACGCCAAAGGCGCCATGACGAAAGGAGACAAATGTCGGAAGAGTTTTTGAAAAATCCGCTTTCGCTGTTCGATATTCGCGGCAAGACCGCGATCGTGACCGGCGCGTCGGGGGCTTTCGGCGCACTCGCGGCAAAAGCGCTTGCCGCCTCGGGCGCCAATGTCGTCATTGCCGCGAGTAACGCCGACGCGCTCAAGAAGATAGCGGCGGAATGCGGTAAGCTCGGTGGCAAGTGTGAAGTCGCTGCGAAGCGTCCAAGCTCGGAGGCAAACTGCGACGCTTTGGTCGCAGTCGCGATCGAGAAGTTCGGCGGCCTCGATATCCTGGTGGTTGCTTCGGGCCAGAACAAGGTCTCGAAAATCGTCGACCAAAAGGCCGAGGACTTCCTTGACATCATGGACGCCAACGTCACCCAGTCTTGGCTGATGTCGCGCGCCGCCGCGCGACAGATGATCAAGCAAGGACGCGGCGGCAAGATCATTCTGATGTCGTCGGCGCGCGGACTTCTCGGCCATCCGGCCGGCTACAGCGCCTATTGCGCGTCGAAGTCGGCGGTCGATGGCATCACCAAGGCTCTCGGCTGCGAACTCGGCGGCAACGGCATCACCGTCAACGCACTTGGCCCGACGGTTTTCCGCTCGCCACTCACCGAATGGATGTTCGCCGACGACGAGCGCAGCAGGACCGTGCGCGCGGGTTTCCTCACCCGCGTGCCGAAGGGACGGCTCGGTGAGCCTGAAGATCTCGCCGGCCCCCTCCTCTTCCTCGCGTCCAAAGCGTCCGACTTCTACACCGGCCATATCCTCTACGCCGACGGCGGATACACGGCAGGCTGAACATGGCGAAGATGCGCATCGCGGTCATCGGCGCCGGCCTCATGGGCCACGGCATCGCTCAGGTCTTCGCCGTGGCGGGCCATGACGTCACGATCACTGATGCATCCGCCGCAAACCTCGACACGGTGAAGGATCGGATCGCCGCCAACCTGCGCGAGCTTGGCGAGGACGAGAGCGCCGTCGCGCGGGTTCGACCATGCAACGATCTCGCCGAAGCGGTGCGCGAGGCCGGCTACGTCGTCGAGGCGGTATCCGAAGATTTGACGTTGAAGCAGAAATTGTTCGCCGACATCGAGCCGCATGTCCGCCGCGATACCATCCTTGCCAGCAACACTTCGGTCATCCCGATCACCTCCATTATGCAGGGGCTCGCCGTCCGCGAGCGAGCGCTTGGGACGCATTGGTGGAACCCCCCTTTCCTCGTGCCGCTCGTTGAAGTTATCGAGACGCAATGGACTTCCTCCGACACGGTCGCGCGCACCATGCGGCTGCACGAAGCAGCGAACAAACAGCCGGCGCACGTAAAAAAGGACGTGCCCGGCTTTATCGGCAACCGGCTTCAGCACGCGCTCTGGCGGGAAGCGATCTCGCTGGTCGAGAATGGCATCTGCGACGCCGAGACCGTCGACGCTGTCATCAAGGCTTCGTTCGGCCGCCGCCTGCCCGTTCTCGGCCCGCTGGAGAACGCCGATCTGGTCGGCACCGATCTCACGCTCGCCATTCACAATATCGTCTTGCCGGCGATCGATAGCCGGCCGCGGCCGTCGCCTTATCTGCAAAAGCTCGTGGCCGACGGAAAGCTCGGCTTCAAATCAGGGGAAGGCTTCCGCAAATGGACCGCCGGCGAACAGGCGGCTTTGCGGGCCAAGGTCATGCAACATCTCAAATCGGCGGAGCGAGCCGACGCATGAGACGCGTAGTAACCAAACGAACGGCTAGCAATGCCCGCGCCACCGCCGCGTGCGAAAAATCCCTAGCCTGGCCATACTCTTTGTGGGACTTCTGCGGGGTCGGTCCCACCGTTTAATGTGAAGACCCTGGGGAATTAAGGGAGGAGCAGAATGACAAACAAGAGTGAAATGAAAGGACGGGCGCGTACGAAGGTCGACATCCAGCGCCGCCGCGTGATGAAGGGCATCGCTGCCAGCGGTGCCGCCGTCATTACCTCGCCGTGGACGTTTCAATCGTCGCGAGCGGCCACCAAGGTCATCAAGATCGGCCAGATCACGCCAGAGACCGGCCCGATTGCCGCGTTCGGCGAACCGTCGAAATGGGTCGCGGAAGGCGTTAGCAAAGCGCTCGGCGACGGCATCGTGGTCGCCGGCGAGAAGTACAAGGTCCAGATCCTCAATCGTGACAGCCAATCAAACCCGAATCGCGCGTCGGAAGTGGCGACGCAGCTCATCAACAACGACAAGGTCGACATCATGTGCGCCTCGTCGACCTCGGATACGACCAATCCGGTGGCCGATCAGTGCGAGCTGGCCGGCGTGCCCTGCGTCACCTCGGACGACCCTTGGCAGGCCTACTTCTTCGGCCGCAAGGGCGACCCGAAGAAGGGCTTCGAGTGGACATACCACTTCTTCTGGGGCTTCGACATGGTTGCCAACATGTTCGCCGACATGTGGAAGTCGATCCCGACTAACAACACCGTCTGTACGCTGTTTACCAACGATCCGGACGGCGTCGCGGCCAGCGATCCGGTACATGGCATGCCGGCCACCATCAAGGAGCACGGCTTCGACGTGCATCACCTTGGTCTCTATCCGCCGCTCGCGGACGACTTCACCGCACAGATCGGCGAGATGAAGAAAGTGAACGCCGACATTGTCTGCGGCATTTTCAATCCGCCGCAATTCGCGATCTTCTGGACGCAGTGCGCGCAGCAAGGCTACAAGCCGAAGATCGTGACGCCGCCCAAGGCCCTCCTCTTCCCGACCGCCGTCGAGGCGCTCGGCGACCGCGGCGCCGGCATGTCGACCGAAGTTTGGTGGTCGCATCACCATCCCTTCAAGTCGACCCTCACCGGCCAAACTGCTCAGGAGTATTGCGACGAATACGAGAAAGCGAGCGGCAAGCAATGGACGCAACCGCTCGGCTTCAAACTTGCCAACCTCGAAGTCGCCATCGACGCGCTCAAGCGGGCCAAGAAGCTCGATGCCAAGTCGATCCGCGACTCGATCGCCCAGACCGACTATCAATCGATCGTCGGGCCGATCACCTGGAAGGGCGGCCCGCTCAATCCGGTGCCCAACGTCTGCATAACGCCTCTGGTCGGCGGACAGTGGGTGAAAGGCAAGAAATGGAAGTACGATTTGGACATCGTCTTCAACAAGACGGCGCCGAACATTCCGCTCGACAGGCCGTTCTTTGAGATCAAGTATTCCTGAGGCCTTTAAGCGGCTAGCAAAGTTGTCGCCGCCGCGCGTTACGCGCGGCGGCTTTCTATAAAGACCTGGAATGACGACTCTCCTCGAGCTCAACGCGGTATCGAAGTCCTACGGGGCGCTAAAAGCCGTGGATACCATCAGTCTTACCGTCGCGGACGGCGAGGCGCTGGCGGTAATCGGGCCGAATGGAGCCGGCAAAACCACCCTGTTCAATCTTATTACCGGCGACGTTGCTCCGAGCGCCGGGCGGATGGTGTTCGCCGGGTCCGATGTGACCGCGCTGCCCCCGCATTCACGTTCGCGACTTGGTATCGGCCGTTCGCACCAAATACCGCATCCGTTCGCGAACATGAGCGTGTTCGAGAATCTTCTGGTCGGCGCCATCTTCGGCGGCGGCGCCAGCGAGCGCGACAGCTACAAGCGCAGCAGCGACGTATTGAGAATCACCGGACTCTACGACAAAGCCAATGTGCCGGCGCGCACGCTGACGCTTTTGCAGCGCAAGCGGCTGGAATTGGCGCGCGCACTCGCCATGAACCCGAAGCTTTTGCTGCTTGACGAAATAGCCGGCGGCCTCACCGATTACGAGTGCAGCGAACTGGTCGGCACCATCAAGCAAATCCACGCGCAGGGCACGACGATCGTCTGGATCGAGCACATCGTGCACGCCTTACTGTCGGTCGCAAGCCGACTCGTTGTAATGAATTTCGGCCAGCTTTTGGTTCAGGGCGATCCGCACGAGGTGATGAACGATGCCCGCGTGCGCGAAGTTTATATGGGCATGCCGGTCGAATGACACTTTTGCAGACCCAGAATCTGTGTTCCTTCTACGGCGACTTCCAGGCGTTGTTCGAGATCAACGTCACCGTCGAGGAAGGGGAAACAATCGCGATCATTGGCGCCAACGGCGCCGGCAAGACGACTCTTCTGCGAACGCTCGCCGGTTCGCTCGTCACCCCGCCGGAAAGTGTCGTTTTCGACGGCGAACCCATTGGGCACAAAGCTCCGCACGAGATTGTCAGGCTCGGAATTGCTTTGGTTCCAGAAGGACGCAAGCTGTTTCAAAGCTTGTCGGTGGAAGAAAATCTCCTCCTCGGCACCCACAGCGAGCGCCGCGGGCCGTGGAGTCTCGAACGCGTTTACCAGTTGTTTCCACGCCTTCACGAATTGCGCCGGCTGCCGGCACCGTCGCTGTCGGGCGGACAGCAGCAGATGGCTGCGGTTGGCCGCGCGTTGATGTCGAACCCGCGACTCCTGCTTTGCGATGAACTTTCGCTCGGCCTGGCGCCGGTCGTGATCCGCGACATCTACGCTACGCTTGGCGCCATTACCGCCGAGGGCACGACGATCGTAGTGGTCGAGCAAGATATCAACCGCGCACTCAACGCCTCGTCCCGATTTTATTGCCTGCAAGAAGGCCGTTTGGCGCTGACCGCGCCAACGAAGGATTTCAATCGCGCCGCGATCACCGCGGCTTACTTCGGGCTGCAGGGGCGCGCTGGATGACCTGGGTCAACATCATCGTTCAGGGTGCCCTGCTCGGCGGCTTTTACGCGCTGTTCGCCATCGGGCTATCGATGTCGTTCGGCATCATGCGGCTGGTCAACATCGCCCACGGCGACCTGATCGTGCTCTCAGCCTACGTCGCGCTCGTCGCGACCTGGTACACCGGCCTGGATCCGTTCCTGAGCCTCGCCATCGTCTTGCCGGTAATGTTTGCGGTCGGCTACCTGCTGCAACGCGGACTTCTTAATCAGACACTCAGCAGTGGCTTGCTCCCGCCGCTGCTCGTGACCTTCGGCATTTCCATCATTATCCAAAACGTCCTGCTCGAGGTGTTCGGCGCCCAGGACTACCGCCTGCAGGAGGGCGCTATCGAGACCGCGAGCCTGCAAGCCGGCGGCTTTTATGTGGGTGTTTATCCGCTGCTGGTCTTCGCGGTTGCAGTGGCCTGCATAGCGGCGCTGCAATTCCTATTCTACCGCACGCGGCTCGGCCGGGCTTTTCGTGCGGTATCAGACGATTCAGACACCGCCGAGCTCATGGGCATCGACAACCGCAAGCTCTACGCGCTGGCATTCGCCATCGCCATGATCTTCACGGCACTCGCCGGCGTCTTCTTCGGCATCCGCACCATCTTCGCGCCATCGTCAGGACCGATCCGGCTTATTCTCGCGTTTGAGGCCGTCATCATCGGCGGGCTCGGAAGCATGTGGGGCACCCTGATCGGCGGCGTCGTGCTCGGCCTGGCGCAAGCGGTCGGCGCAGCGATCGATCCGACCTGGCAAACTCTCGCCGGGCATCTCGCCTTTCTCGCCATTCTGATTGTTCGCCCTAGCGGGCTTTTCCCGCGGACAAGGGACTAATGGAAACCGTCCGCGTCGATCGTGCGACCCGAGCCAGCCGCGTATTCGCGATTTCTGCGCTGTTGCTGCTGGCCGCGCTCGTTACCATGCCTTGGTGGAGCGACGATGCCGGCAACATGCGCTTGGTCGGCGAAATGGCCTATTACGTCGCCCTCGCGCAACTCTGGAATTTGCTCGCCGGCTATGCCGGCCTGGTCTCGGTCGGCCAGCAAGCTTACGTCGGCGTCGGCGGATACGTCTTGTTTTATTTGACCGGCGTATGGGACATGAATGTGTATCTTGCCATGGCGATCGCGGGGCCGTTTGCCGGACTGATATCGATCCCGGTTTCCTTTGCTGTGTTTCGGCTGCGCGGGGCCTATTTCGCGGTTGGCACCTGGGTCGTGTCCGAAGCGTTCTTGCTGCTTGCCAGCCTCATCGCGGTACTGGGAGCCGGATCGGGGCTATCGCTTACCCCGGCGATCTTGCGAGAGATTTCGGCCGACCGCGATACCCGCGGTATCATTCTCTATCTCATGTCGCTTGGCATCGCAGTCTTCGTGTTCGCGGTCGTTTATTTGTTGCTGCGCTCACGCCACGGGCTGGCGCTCACCGCGATTCGCGATTCCGAACGCGCGTCGGCGAGCCTCGGAGTTAACACTTTCCGCACCAAGCTCATCGTCTACATTGTGACTGCCGCCTGCACCGGTCTGATCGGCTCGCTGATCTTTTTACAGAAGCTTCGCATCTCGCCTGAGGCGGGCTTTTCCATCAACGACTGGACGGTGGTAGTGATTTTCATGGTGGTGATCGGGGGCATCGGCACCTTGGAAGGCCCGTTCATCGGCATGGTGGTCTTTATCGTGTTGCGCGAACTACTGGCCGACTATGGAAAGTACTACCTGATATTGCTCGGCGTGATCGCGATCGTGGTGATGCTGAAAGCGCCCTATGGAATCTGGGGCTGGATTATTCAGCGCTTCGACTTGCAATTATTTCCGGTCGGACGGCGCTTGGCGCTGGGGCCAACGGAGGAGACGACCGATCACGCGCCGAGTAATCAAGCTAGCTGACGTCGGCCTTCGGCCGCCAGCGCGCTTCTTCCTGATCACGCCTTTCCTTATGGAACTTTTCGCGTCCGACGCAGTTAACAAACGGGGTTTTCTGTAACTCCCGGGAGTTGCTGAAGTTTTCTGCGATGATCATTGGTTAGAACACAAAATTGCCGCCGAAAATGCTGCGCTAACCGTTGCGCCATTGTTGCGTGCCGCGCGGTGCCCGGCAGTTCGTCCTATTACAGCAAACCAGCAGTCCCGGGGTAAGCGATGCAAGCAGACACGGCACAGCGTTCACCATTCCATGGCTCCGCCCGGCCCGGGCCGCACGATCTTCGCTCCATTGCGCTTTTGCTCGACGTCGACGGCACCATCGTCGATATGGCGATCACGCCGGGCAGCGTCACGGTTTCCGATTCGCTGCGAAAGTCTCTGAGCGAGTTGCACAAAAGATGTGATGGAGCCTTGGCGCTTGTCAGCGGCCGGCTGATCCGCGATATCGACAACCTGTTCGCGCCGTTGCGATTGCCGGCGGTAGGCGGGCACGGCGCCGAAATGCGGCCCAGGGCGGATTCACCGATCTTCGCGCGCACTGCCGACGCCATCGGCGATGGCCTCCGCAAATTGGTGATTGCCGCAGCCTCGGTCGATCCGCGCGTGATCGTGGAGGATAAAACGTCATCGCTTGCGGTGCATTACCGGCTAGCGCCGCACATGGAGCAACCGCTGAAGACAAAAATCGCCGCGATCATCGCCCGCCTCGGCCTGCGCGATCTGGAGATCTTGCACGGCAAAGCGGTGATCGAGATCAAATCGATCCGCTTCAGCAAGGGCGTGGCGGTTCGTGAATTAATGAAAATCCCGCCGTTCCAGAACCGCAAGCCCGTGTTTCTCGGCGACGACACCACCGACGAAACGGTATTTGAGATACTCCCGCCGCT
The DNA here is from genome assembly GCA_035601915.1 of Xanthobacteraceae bacterium. Classification (GTDB taxonomy): domain Bacteria; phylum Pseudomonadota; class Alphaproteobacteria; order Rhizobiales; family Xanthobacteraceae; genus BOG-931. Next base: position 2,182 of record DATNNI010000249.1, on the reverse strand, counting down.
CGGCGGCCTCGGCTACTCCGTGGAGCGCAACATGCGCGGCGCCGACGGCATGTTCGGATCGCCGCACGACGTTCGCGATTGGCTCTCGTCTCTATGCGGAAATGCCGGGGCCTAAACCGCAATGAACGATTTTGGCCTCGACCTTGCATTGATCGGCAACGGGCGGACCGCCGCGCTGCTCGAGCCGTCGTCGCGATTGGTCTGGTGGTGCTACCCGCGCTTCGATAGCGATCCAATATTTTGCCGCCTGCTCGCCGGCGACGAAGAAAAGGGCTTTAGCGACGTGGTGCTCGACGCCATGGCGGACTATCGCTCGGAATACGAGCGTAATACCGCCGTCGTGTCGACAGTAATGACGGATGAGAATGGTGCGTCGATCAAAATTACCGATTTCGCGCCGCGATTTCGGGCCTTTGATCGCATCCTGCGCCCGCCCCAGCTTTTTCGCATTATCGAGCCGACCGCCGGCATGCCGCGGATTACCATCCGCTTCCGTCCGACCAACCAATACGGCGTGCCGATGGAGACGAAGTCCATCGGCAGCAATCACATCACGCTGCGCGGCTCGCATTCGGTGGTGAGGCTCACGACCGACGCGCCGTTGTCCTACATCGACCGCGAAGCGCCGTTCGTGTTGACGCGGCCAGTTTATCTAGTGATGGGGCCGGACGAGCCCTTCCCCGCCGATTTAGCGACAACTTGCCGCGAATTCGCCGATCGCACGCGGGCGTACTGGACCGAGTGGGTTCGCCGGCTGTCGATCGCCTACGACTGGCAGGATGTCATCATTCGCGCCGCCATCACGCTTAAGCTGAGCAATTTCGAGGAGACCGGCGGCATCATCGCGGCGCACACGACGTCAATTCCTGAAGCGCCCAATTCCGGCCGCACCTGGGATTACCGGTTTTGTTGGCTGCGCGACGCCTATTTCGTCGTTAAAGCGCTCAACCGCATCGGCGCGACGCAGACCATGGAGGATTTTATTTCCTTCATCCTCGGCATCGCCTCGGAGGAAGTCATTCGTCCGGTTTACAGCATCGTGCCAACCGATGGCATGGACGAGGAGATCGCCGAAAATCTCCAGGGTTATCGCGGCGACGGGCCGGTGCGTGTTGGCAACGCCGCAGGCGGAATGCTCCAGCACGACACCTATGGCAGCATTATTTTGGCCGCCATGCCGATGTTCTTCGATCGCCGCCTGCCGCGGCCTGCGGACCCGGGGTTATTTCAGCTTTTGGAGCGGGTCGGCTCGCTCGCCAAGCAATCGGCTTTCGAGCCAGACGCTGGCATCTGGGAGTACCGCGGCCGAGCGCGCGTGCATACCCATTCCGCGTCCATGTGCTGGGCTGGCTGCAATCGGCTGGCCGCAATCGGCAAGCATCTCGGATTGAAGGAGCGGGCTGCCGAGTGGAAAAGCGTGGCCGACAAAATTCAAACGCGGCTCCTCGAACAGGCCTGGAACGAGAAACGTGGCGCCTTTACGGCAGCATTCGGTGTGGATGAGCTGGACGCCAGCGTCCTTCTATTACCGGAGATCGGGCTGATTGAGGTCGAAGACCCGCGCTTTGTGCGCACCGTCGAGGCCATCGAACGTGAACTTTTACGCGGCAAGCACGTTATGCGTTACGCCGGGGAAGATGACTTCGGGTTGCCAGAATCTGCCTTTTTAATATGCCGGTTCTGGCTGATCGACGCATGGTGGAAGCTCGACCGCCGCGAGGAAGCCATCGATATGTTTAACGATGCCTTGCGCTATCGCAATCGGTACGGCCTGCTTGCGGAGGATATTCATCTACAGACCGGCGAAATGTCTGGCAATTTTCCGCAAACCTATTCCATGGCCGGACTGATTTTGACCGCGATGCGTTTATCGCGAAGTTGGGAGGATCGGTATTGGCACGATTAGTCGTCGTCTCCAATAGAGTCTCGGTTCCGACCGGCGACGGCGCCAAGCGCGCCGGCGGCCTCGAAGTTGCGTTGCGTCCGGCGCTGCAGAAACACGGCGGCCTCTGGCTTGGCTGGAGCGGCAAAGTGGCGGCCACGGACGAGGTGGTGGAAATCAGATCGGTCAAGGACAAGAACGTCGAGTACGTCGTTACCGATCTCTCCAACGACGACTACCAGGAATACTACAACGGCTTTGCCAACCGCGTGTTGTGGCCGATCCTGCATTACCGGCTCG
>DATNNI010000248.1:0-6823 GCA_035601915.1 Xanthobacteraceae bacterium | reverse complement strand
GCGGCTCCCTCCCCCCTTGTGGGGGAGGGTGGGGGTGAGGGGGCAGCAGCACTGGGAGTTATCGGGGGCGGTGGCGGAGCGCCCTTACCCGCCGCGTCCGCCGCGGCTTTGGGGTCTTCGCCTTCCTGGGCCATGACCGCGATGAGCTGATTGACCGGAACGTCGTTGGTGCCTTCCGGAACGACGATCTTGGCGATCACGCCGTCGTCGATGGCCTCGTATTCCATCGTTGCCTTGTCGGTCTCGATCTCGGCGATCACGTCGCCGGTCTTGACCGCCTCGCCCTCTTTCTTCAGCCATTTGGCGAGATTGCCCTTCTCCATCGTGGGCGAAAGCGCCGGCATGAGGATGTTGATGGGCATGGCTTTGATTTTCCGCCGGTTCGCTTAGCGGTAACACACGGCTTTCGCCGCCTCGACCACTTTGGCGACCGAGGGCAGCGCGAGCTTTTCCAGATTGGCGGCGTACGGCATGGGCACGTCCTCGCCGGTGACGCGCGTGACCGGCGCATCGAGATAGTCGAACGCCTCTTCCATCATGCGCGCGGCAATCTCGGCGCCGACGCCCGACTGCCGCCAGCCTTCTTCGACGGTGACGAGCCGCCCGGTCTTTTTTACCGACTCGATGATGGTTTCGGTGTCCATCGGTTTGAGCGTGCGCAAATCGATCACTTCGGCGGAAATATTCTCCTTGGCGAGTTCAACGGCGGCTTTCAGCGCATAGGTCATGCCGATCGACCAGGCGACAATGGTCACGTCGTTACCGCCACGGACGACGCGAGCGCGGCCAATCGGCAGGACATATTCCGTAAGCTTCGGTACCGGCGAGGACACGCCATAAAGGATTTCGTTTTCGAGAAAGACCACTGGATTGGGATCGCGGATCGCCGCCTTGAGCAAGCCTTTGGCGTCAGCCGCGTTTGACGGGGCGATCACTTTGATGCCGGGGACGTGCGAATACCAAGACGAGTAATCCTGGCTGTGTTGCGCGCCGACGCGGGCGGCCGGTCCGTTCGGCCCGCGAAAAACCATCGACACAGTGACTTGGCCGCCGGACATGTAGGGCGTCTTGGCGGCTGAATTGATCAGATGATCCATCGCCTGCATGGCGAAGTTGAACGTCATGAATTCGACGATCGGCTTTAAGCCGGCGAAAGCCGCGCCGACGCCGAGGCCGGTGAAGGCGTGCTCGGTGATTGGCGTGTCGATCACGCGGCGGTCGCCGAACTCCTGCAGCAGTCCTTGCGTGACCTTGTAGGCGCCTTGATACTCGGCGACCTCCTCGCCCATCACGAACACGTCCGGGTCGCGGCGCATTTCTTCCGCCATCGCATCACGAAGCGCCTCGCGCATGGTGATGGTGGCCATCTCGGTACCTTCCGGCACATCGGGATCAGGCATCACTTGCGCCTGCGCCGGCTTGACCGTGCCGGTTTTCGCCGGCGCCGGCGCCTCTGCTCTTTTAGCGGCCTGATCCTTTTCCGCGGGCGGCGCCGATTCTGCGGCCTTTTCGTCGCGTGCCGGCTCGGTTGCCGACGCGACGCCTTCTGATGGCTTGGCGTCCTTCAGCGCCGACTGGTCTTCACCTTCGCCGAGGATGGTGGCGATCGGGGTGTTGACCGCGACATCATTGGTGCCTTCCGGAATGAGGATTTTTCCGAGCGTGCCCTCATCGACCGCCTCCACTTCCATGGTGGCCTTGTCGGTCTCGATTTCGGCGATGACGTCGCCGGATTTAACCGGGTCGCCTTCCTTCTTGAGCCATTTGGCGAGATTGCCCTTCTCCATGGTCGGGGAAAGAGCAGGCATGAGAACTTGGGTCGGCATTGGGGCCTAACTCGTCAATCAAGCGGGCCTAACGCGAGGGCGAGGCGCCGGCGCTAATCTTTTTACCGATATACGTCCGTGTAGAGTTCGGCGGGATCAGGCTCGGCGTCGTGGGTGGCGAATTCGGAAGCCTCGTTGACCACGGCGCGCGCCTCGGCGTCGATTTTTTTCAGCTCGTCTTCGGCCGCCCACTTCTTGGCGATCAACCGCGCCCGCACCTGTTCGATCGGATCGCTCTCGGTGCGTACCTTATCGACTTCTTCCTTGGTGCGGTATTTGGCTGGATCGGACATGGAGTGACCGCGATAGCGGTAGGTCATCATTTCGAGAATGGTGGGTCCCTTCCCGGCGCGGCACCAGGCGATCGCTTCGTCGCCGGCGGCTTTGACGGCGCGCACATCCATGCCGTCGACCTCGACGCCCGGAATGTTGAACGACAGCCCGCGCTTGGAAAGATCGGTCTGCGCCGAGGAGCGGGTAATGGACGTTCCCATCGCGTACCGATTGTTCTCAATGATGAAGACGACCGGCAGCTTCCACAGCTCGGCCATGTTGAAGCTCTCGTAGACCTGGCCCTGGTTTGCGGCGCCGTCGCCGAAAAAAGTCAGGCAGACGCTGTCGCTGCCTCGATATTTGTTGGCAAACGCGAGCCCCGTGCCGATCGGCACCGGCGCGCCGACAATGCCGTGTCCCCCGTAGAAATTCTTTTCCCGGGAAAACATGTGCATCGAGCCGCCCTTGCCCTTGGCATAGCCGCCGCGTCGCCCGGTTAATTCCGCCATCACGCCTTTGGGGTCCATGCCGCAGGCGAGCATGTGACCGTGGTCGCGGTAGCCGGTGATCATTTGGTCGGAATCGCGTTTCGCCATCTTCATGCCGACCACGACGGCTTCCTGACCGATGTAAAGGTGACAGAATCCGCCGATCAGGCCCATGCCATACAATTGGCCGGCCTTTTCCTCGAAGCGGCGGATCAAGAGCATCTGCCGCAGCGCGTGGAGTTCCTGTTCCTTGCTGAACTCTGCGATCGCGGCGCTGGAAGCCGGCGCACCGGCCGGCTGCCGATCGCTTTGCTCCACAATCTTGGTTTGCGCGACGGCCATTCAGCGTCCTTTGCGATATCGCGGAAGTACCCTCCCATAGCCGAATTCGGCTTATGGCGGAAGTCGGCGGCCGGAGAATGGTTCCTGCCGCCAAGCGATTGGTGGAAAAAGTTATTTCGAAAGCGCGGGCGCGCTTTTCAAGGCCGACGGCCGCCCGATCGCGCAGGGTCGACCAGCGTCAATGTCAGGTCGTTCGGATGGGTGTAATCGAGAAGCGCGCGGGCGCGCTCATCGAGCATATCGGGGTCGATGCGGTTTGATTTCAAAAGGCTCAGCCGGCGCTCCCATTGGCCGCGCTCGACCTGCAAATGGGTAAGCTCCGCCGAAAGCGACGTAATCTGCTGGTCGATATCCTGCTTGGCTTTCAGCCCGCGATCGCCCGAAAACGCGTTGATCCCAAAGTAGCCGATCAGCAACGCCGCCATCACATAGAGACCGAGCGCCGTCAGGATTGAGCGCAGACGCGTACGAGTGACCATGCCGCAACCATGCGGCGGCGCACTTAAGGCACAATTAATGGCCCGGCGGTGGCGATGTCAGCCTTGCGCAAAAGCCTTAAACGCCGCTCGTCCCGGATACACTCCTTGAGGCCCGAGTTCCTCTTCGATGCGCAAGAGCTGATTGTATTTGGCGGTGCGGTCTGACCGCGCCAAGGAACCCGTCTTGATCTGCCCGCAATTGGTCGCGACGGCGAGGTCGGCGATGGTCGTGTCCTCGGTTTCACCCGAGCGATGCGACATGACCGCCGTGTAGCCGGCCTTGTGCGCGGTTTCGACGGCGGCCAGCGTCTCGGTCAGTGTCCCGATCTGATTGACCTTGATGAGAATAGAATTACCGATGCCGTTCTTGATTCCTTCAGTCAGTCTCGCAACGTTGGTGACAAACACATCGTCGCCGACCAGCTGACAGCGATCGCCGATCTTCTGCGTCAGTTTTTGCCAGCCGGTGGCGTCGTCTTCCGCCATGCCGTCTTCGATGGAAATGATCGGGTAAGCGTTGACCAATTTCGCGAGATATTCGACTTGCTGTTCGACCGAACGCGTCTTGCCCTCACCTTCGTAGCGGTAGGCGCCGTTTTTGAAAAATTCGCTCGAGGCCGGATCGAGCGCGATCGCAACGTCTTTGCCGGGCGCATATCCGGCCTGCTTGATCGCGGCCACGACTTGATCAAGCGCTGCTTCGGCCGACGGCAAGTCGGGTGCAAATCCGCCTTCGTCGCCGACATTGGTATTGAGGCCGGCGGCTTTGAGTGCCGCGCGCAGCGTATGGAAAATCTCCGCTCCGGCCCGCAACGCCTCGGTAAACGAGATGGCGCCGAACGGCACGATCATGAATTCCTGAAAGTCGATCGGATTGTCGGCATGCACGCCGCCGTTCAGGATGTTCATCATCGGCACCGGCAGGACGCGCGCCGCGGTGCCGCCGACATAGCGATAGAGCGGCAGCTTGTTGGCGGCGGCAGCCGCCTTGGCGACCGCAAGCGAGACGCCGAGAATAGCGTTGGCGCCGAGACGGTTTTTGTTCGCCGTGCCATCGAGCGCGATCATGGTCTCGTCGATCTTGACCTGCGATTCCGCCTCGAAACCGCTCAAAGCATCGAAAATCTCGCCGTTGACGGCTTCGACCGCCTTGCGAACGCCCTTGCCGAGGTAACGGCTCTTATCGCCGTCGCGCAGCTCGACGGCCTCGTGGGCGCCGGTCGAGGCGCCGGACGGCACCGCGGCGCGGCCGCGCGAGCCGTCTTCCAGCACGACGTCAACCTCCACGGTCGGATTGCCGCGGCTATCGAGAATTTCCCGGCCGACGATATCGATAATGGCGGTCATGGGCGCGCTCCCGGATCCCCGAGGTGCTTCTACAGGATCGCCAATGCGCTTGTCATGTCAGGCCGGCGCGGGCATGGATTGCGCCGGAAGCGAGCTTTCATGTCCAAGAAAACGCTGCAACTCGGCCGACCCGCCGCAATTCCCGCCTCCCCGCGCGAGGCCGTGCTCGATCGCGTGCGCAACCCACATACGGACGCAAACTACGTTGCGCGCTTTACCTTTCCCGAATTCACTGCGATCTGCCCGGTCACCGGCCAGCCCGATTTCGCCACTCTCGTCATCGATTACGTACCGCGGGCATGGCTCGTGGAATCGAAGTCGCTGAAACTTTATCTGAACAGCTTCCGCAATCACGGCGCATTCCATGAAGAATGCACGGTGAGCATCGGCAAGAAATTGGTTGCGGTGCTTAAACCGAAATGGCTCCGAATCGGCGGCTATTTCCATCCGCGCGGCGGCATGCCGATCGACGTATTCTGGCAGGCCGGGAAATTGCCCGCCGGCACCTGGGTGCCGGACCAAGGCGTCAGCACTTATCGCGCCCGCGGATAGCAAGCGACCCGGTCAGTGTCGAGAGCAAGGTGAGCGTTTCCCGTTCCGGATCGGACGCGCGCATCACTGAGCCCATCACGCCGACGCCCGCCACTCCTTCGGCGATCAAATCGGCGACGCGCGCGGTATTGATGCCGCCAATTGCCAGTACCGGCACACGCGCCACCCGCGCAATTTCCGAAAGACCCTTGCGGCCGAGCTCAGGGCCGTAGCCGGGCTTGCTTGCCGTCTCGAAGGCCGGTCCCGCCAGCACATAGTCGACGGACGACGGATCGACGCCGTCCGCCTCGGTCACAGTGTGGATCGAAATGCCGATGAGCTTCTCTCTGCCGAGGAGCGCGCGCGCGGCCGCCGGATCGCTGCCGGCGGAAAGATGGACGCCGTCCGCACCCGCGGCAGCGGCGAGCGCCGCGTCGCCGTGAATGGTGAGCCGTGCGCCTTGCGCGTGCGCCACCGGGATCAGCGAGCGCGCCAGCAGCACTTGCTCGTCAGCCGGCAAATCCTTTTCGCGGATGCTGATCCAGCGGCAGCCTGCCTTGAGCGCGGCCGTGACGACGTCCGGCAGCGGCCGGCGTGCCTGCCGGCGATCGGTGACAATAAGGAGCGGCGGGTCGGGAACTCTCAATTTGCGCCTTTATTCGCGCGGCCTTCGTTCGCGCGACGCCGGCGCGCGCATAGTCCGCCGCCTTGCATTTGGCTGCAAGGCGCGCCAGTTAGCACCCGAGACCAAAGATGAACCGCCCTCCCCGCATCTCGTTCGTGTCGCTCGGTTGCCCAAAGGCGCTGGTCGATTCCGAACGCATCATCACCCGTTTGCGAGCGGAAGGGTATGAGCTGTGCCGCGACCACACTGATTCCGACCTCGCTATTGTCAACACCTGCGGCTTTCTTGAAAGCGCGCAGGCGGAGTCGCTCGCGGCGATCGGTGAGGCTTTGGCCGAAAACGGCAAGGTCGTGGTGACTGGCTGCATGGGCGCCGAACCGGAAAAGATCAGCGCGGCACATCCGAACGTGTTCGCGATCAGCGGCCCGCAACAATATGAAAGCGTGATCGAGGCCGTGCACCGCGCCGCGCCGGCGCCGCATGATCCTTATGCCGACCTTATTCCGCCGCAGGGCATCAAGCTGACCCCGCGGCATTATGCGTATCTGAAAATTTCCGAAGGCTGCAACAACCGCTGTTCGTTCTGCATCATTCCGAATTTGCGCGGCCGTCTGGTCTCACGGCCGGCGGCGGATGTCCTTCGCGAAGCCGAACGGCTGGTCAATGCCGGCGTGAAGGAACTGTTGGTCATTTCCCAGGACACCTCGGCTTACGGCTCTGATCTAAAATACGCGCCGAGCGAATGGAACGGCCAAACGCTTCGTTCGAAATTTCTCGATCTTGCGCGTGCGCTCGGCGAGTTCGGCGTCTGGGTGCGCCTCCACTACGTCTACCCCTACCCACACGTCGACGACGTCATTCCGTTGATGGCCGATGGCAAGGTGATGCCGTATCTCGACGTGCCGTTCCAGC
>DATNNI010000247.1:0-3019 GCA_035601915.1 Xanthobacteraceae bacterium | reverse complement strand
GCAAACACGGAAGACGTTCGGCAAGCCGATCTGCGAACACCAGGCGATCCAATTGAAGCTTGCGGAAATGGCAACGCGCGTGGAGGCGGCAAGGCTTCTGACGTATCGCGCCGCCGAAGCGTTCGACCGCCGGGAGCGCTGCGACATGGAGGCGGGCATGGCGAAATATTTCGCCACCGAGGCTGCGCTGGAGAATGCGACCGAAGCTATGCGCATCCACGGCGCCTATGGCTATTCTAAGGAGTTCAACATCGAGCGGCTCTATCGCGACGCACCTCTCCTAGCCATCGGCGAGGGCACGAACGAATTGCAGCGCATCATCATCGCGCGCCAGCTGGTAGCGAGGAACCCGGTATGAGCGGACATCTGCCTCTCGCGGGCATTCGTATCCTGGCAGTTGAGCAATATGGCGCCGGGCCATTCGGCACCCAGCATCTCGCTGATCTCGGAGCCGAAGTCGTCAAGATCGAGAACCCTCGTGAAGGCGGCGACATTGGCCGGCAAATCGGCCCGCATTTCTTCAGCGAGAACGACAGTCATTTCTACGAGGCGTTCAACCGCAATAAAAAATCGATTGCGCTCGACCTCAAACAACCAGAAGGCAAAAAGGTCTTCCTCGATCTTGTGCAGACCGCAGACGCCACACTCGACAATCTGCGTGGCGATTTGGCGGTCAAACTTGGCCTCGATTACGCAAATCTGTCTCCGGTCAATCCGAAGATCGTCTGCGTGCACCTGTCTGCTTATGGACGCACCGGCTCGCGCGCCTCGTGGCCCGGCTACGATTATCTGATGCAGGCGGAAGCCGGCTATCTTTCGCTGACGGGCGAACCGGACGGACCGCCTTCGCGCGCGGGCCTCTCGGTAGTCGATCTGTCGACCGGCACAACAGCTGCCATGGCGCTACTTGCCGGCGTCATTGATGCAATGAAGACCGGCAAGGGGCGCGATCTTGACGTCAGCCTCTACGACACGGCACTGCATCAGGTGCTTTATCTCGGTACCTGGTATCTGAACGGGAGCCATGTGACCGGCCGTGAGCCCCGATCAAGCCATCCGTCATTGACGCCAAGCCAACTCTACAAGACCAAAGACGGCTGGATTTTCATCATGTGCCAAAAGGAAAAGTTCTGGCGCATTCTGTGCGAGGGGCTCGGACGTCCCGATTGGATTGTGGACCCCGATTTCGCGACCTTCGCCGCGCGTTTGAAGAACCGAGCGCGGGTCACCGCCGCGCTCGATGAAGCCTTTTCGGCGAAGACAACGAACGAGTGGATGAAGGAGATTGCAGGGCGCGTGCCGGCAGCGCCGGTTTTTGATGTTGCGCAGGCGCTCGACAACGATTTCGCGCGCGAACAGGGACGCATCGTTGAATTCCATCATCCTGTCCATGGAGCGATCAAGGGAATCGCATCGCCGGTTCGCGTTTCGGGCGCTGCACTGCCGACTGAGGCCGCTCCCACACTTGGGCGGGATACCGATGACCTTCTAGCCGGCATCGGCTATTCAGCGGAACGGCTCGCCGGTCTTCGCAACACAGGAACAATCGGCTGAACGGAGGGCGATGAAGGATGTCGGGATCGCCGCAACCACGCTACCGACAGGTCGCGCAAACTCTCATTAATGAAATCCAGGCCGGCAACTACCCGGTCGGCGATCTCATGCCGACCGAGATGGCGCTGTGCCAGCAGTTCGGTGCGAGCCGTTTCACGGTACGCCAGGCGATCATGCAACTCGTTGAACTCGGGCTTGTCAATCGGCAGGCCGGCGTTGGCACGAAGGTGCTCGGACGCGAACCGAAATCGAACTACCGGCAGGTGATGCAGGGCATTTCCGACCTCCGGCAATACACGGCCGATACCGAGCTGGAAATACACGATCAGCGGATGGTGACGGTGCGCGGAGATCTGTGCTCAACGTTGGAAGCTTCCGAAGGCGAAAGCTGGTTGCGCATCGAGGGGATACGCCGGGTCGGCGACCGTAAGGCGCCGCCGATCTGCCTCACTGAAATTTACATCCACCCTGCTTTCCGAGCCGTGCGCGACCTTGGCGGCCGATCGACCGTGCCGATTTACGTGCGGATCGAGGAACAGTTCGGCGAACAGGTGAGCGAAATGCAGCAGCAGATCAGGGCAGCAGCGCTGACCAAGAGAACCGCCGGACTACTCGGCGCAAGGCCTGGAGGAGCAGCGCTCATTGTTAACCGCTCGTACCGCAACCAGCGCGGGGAATTGATCGAAGTCGCGCTCTCGACCCATCCGGCAGACCGGTTCAGCTATTCGCAGACTTTCCTCCGCGATTGGCGCGGCGCCGCGCCGCAAGGAAATGGAAATGACCGCTGAGCGCAGCTTCCTCTTCGTGCCGGGAGACCGGCCTGAAAGATTCCGCAAGGCGCTTTCTTCCGGCGCCGACCGCGTCATCATCGATCTGGAAGATGCTGTGGCACCGGACGCCAAAGTAGTCGCACGTGAAAATCTCGTGCGCTGGCTGGGGAGCGCCGACGCGCGCGACATCTTCGTACGCATCAATGCTGCGACGACTCCCTGGCACGACGACGACATCAGCGCACTCGTACCGGCGCCGCGTGTCATCGGACTGATGCTGCCGAAAGCCGAAGATGCGAATGCCATCGCCGGGGTGCGCGCAAAAATGCGGATGGACGTACGGCTGTTCGGGTTGATCGAGACGGTGAAAGGTTTCGCCGGATTGCGCGCCGTGGCGCAAGCGAAAGGCTTGAGCCGACTCGCGTTCGGATCCGTGGATTTCTGCCTCGAAACTGGCATCGAAGGCCTGGGCGCCGAGCTCGATTTTGTCAGGGCCCAACTCACCATCGAAAGCTGCCTGGCGGGTCTAGCCGCGCCGCTCGAGGGCGTGACTGTCGACATCAAGTCGTCCGATACGCTTGAAGCGGATGTAATTCGCGCGAAGAGTTTCGGTTTCGGCGGCAAACTGTGCATTCACCCGGCACAAGTCGAGGCGATCAACCGCGGCTTTGCGCCGAGCGCGGCACAGGTAGAAT
>DATNNI010000246.1:0-2425 GCA_035601915.1 Xanthobacteraceae bacterium | reverse complement strand
CGCAGCTCGAGCTGCAACGCCCGCCGTTCGTGCAGCCGCGTGTCCATTTCGATATCGAAGAAGCTCGTCTTGCCGCGACCTTCAGCCTTGGCGCGGTAGAGCGCCGCGTCCGCATCGGCGATCAACGTCGTCTCGTCGGCGCCGTCGGTCGGATAGATCGCGATGCCGATGCTGAGGCCGATACGCACCTGTTGCCCATCGAGATCGAAGTCGGCGGCGAACGCCGCGTGCATCCGGTCGGCGAGCGCCTCCGCGGTCTGCGAGCCGCCGGTCGAGATCAGGGTGAACTCGTCGCCGCCGATCCGCGCGAGGAAGACCCCCTCGGCCGCCGCCTGCAGCCGCTTGGATGCCGCTCGCAGCAGCGCATCCCCGACAGGATGTCCGAAAACGTCGTTGACCTCCTTGAAACGGTCGAGGTCGATGCACAAGACGGCAAAATTCTCGGCGCTCGAGCGTGCCCGCGCGACCTCCGCCGCCAAATGCTCCGAGAACGCCGCCCGGTTCGGCAAATGGGTCAATGGATCGTGACGCGCAAGAAACGCGATCTGCGCTTCGGCGTGCTTGCGCTGGGTGATGTCCTCCGAAAGGGTCAGGAGATATCGCGGCTCGCCTGGTTTGCTCGGAATGAGAAGCTTCTTCGTATTGAATATTCTCCTGTCTCCCCCCACTTCGCGGACGTCGTGGTCATAGGCGACCGGCAAACCGGCAGATGCCATCACCTCGAGGTCGCGCGCGCACACTTGGTTCGCGATCTCTTGTGAAAACAAGTCATGAGGGCGCTTCCCGACTATGTCATCGGGTGCGACGCCGTAGAGATCCTCGGCCGAGCGATTGGCCAGCAGGTACTCCTGACTGTCGATGTCTCTGACCGTGACCGCATCGGGAATGTTCTTTACGACCGAGTCGAGGAACTTGCGGGCGCGTCCGATCTCGGCCGCCGCCGCCTCGCGCTCCGCGATATGTCCGAAATGCTGGCGCGAGATGAAAAGGCCGACGAGCCCGAGCGCGACGAACAGGCCTGCGCCCAAACCGGCGCTCTGCAGCAGGTTCGTGCGCAGGAACGGCGACGCCGGCACGTCGATCGCGAACGCGCCCATGAGATCGTTGACATGCCATTGCGCGCCCGGCTGCAACTTGTTGTGGCACGAGACGCAGCTGTCTTCGCGCGCGAACGACGGATAAACCGTTCGAAACAGGACTTGCCCGTCAGCGGTCAGGAATTCGGACTTCGGTTTCGGCGCCGACGAGACGGCGAAAGCTTCGATGGTCGCCGCCATGGAGGCGTCGGTCGGCCCGGTCTTGATTTCCCGGCCGGGTCGGCCGACCCAGCGAAGGCGGAAAACGTCATCGCCGGCGAGTTGTTTGGCGAAAGCTTCGATGGATTGGGCGCGAAACGTCGCGGGGACCGGCGCGCTGCCGCCGAGTTGCGATCGCAGCGAGGAATAGGTGGTCACGAAGGCGTCGACGAGGCGCAGCGCGGTTACTTTTTCCTCGCTCTTGTGCGCGACGAACCAATTCAAGCTCGAATAATAGAAGCCGCAGGCGACGGCCACGGAAAGTACGGCGCAAAGCCCGAGTTGCAACAGGAATGCGCGGCCGGATCGCGACCGGAGGAATCGCCCGGCCCTGGCAGAAAAATCCATGTCCTACGCCTCGCCTCGTTGGCACTGGCGATAGGTTGCCAAAATAGTCCTAACCGCTGGTTAGTTATTCGCGAGACTTGTCGTCTGAACGCTCCGACAAATGGGATTCTCGCATTGCCTTCCGAAGGTATGCCAAAGTTTTTTCGCCGGCCGAACACCGGCAGTCAGGATCTCGGCCGCGAAGTAACCGTCGCGGCCGAGACGGTCATTGCTTCAAATCAGTCTTTATCAGCTTCGGCATGATGCAGGTCCAGCGCGGCCTTCGCAGCGGCATCATGATGATGTTCGGCTTGCTTGTGATGGCCGTGCGCGAGATGCGCATGGTGACTGGCGTCCTCATGGTCGCCTTCCTCATGATGACCTTGCGCGGTGCGATGATGCTTGGCGGCCTCTTCGTGGTGCTCGGCGGCTTTAGCATGATGTTCGGCGGCGGTTTTCGCATGGTCCATGGCAGGGTCTCCCTACGGGCGTGACAAATCGGCCCTGGCGCCTTCTTGGCGCGTTCCGGTCACGCCGACATGACCGGCGCGCGACAGTCGTGTGTCAGGGTGCGGCGGAGACAGATCGACTTTTCGCCGGCAGTCACGGCCGCTCGCCGCGCGCGAGCCGCCCCTCGATGAGGGCGACCACGGGCAGAAGGTCGGCCACGGAATCGATGACATAGTGCGCGCCCGCAGCATAAAGCGTGTTCTGCGCCCACGCGCGGCGGCGCGCGAAATCCTCCGGTCCCAAGGCTCTCGTATCGGCCAGCGAAAGCCCGAACGCATTGCCGCTGACCGCGA
>DATNNI010000245.1:0-13994 GCA_035601915.1 Xanthobacteraceae bacterium | reverse complement strand
GTTGCCCTTGAGCGATATGGCGAGCCGCCCGAACGAAAGCCGCAAGCTCCGTGGAAATCGGATGCGCCCCGCCGCGGCCAACGCCCTCGCTTCGGCAAGGGTCGCGGAAACCCGCGGCGGCGCTGATGCGGGTGGTCGGCGGCAGCCTGCGCGGCCGAGCGCTCGCCGGCCCGAAGTCGGCGGCGATCCGCCCCACGGCCGATCGTCTCCGCGAGTCGCTGTTTAATATTCTGGTGCACGCCTACGGCGACCCAATCACTGGCGCGCGGGTGCTCGATCTTTTTGCCGGCACCGGCGCGCTCGGAATCGAGGCACTGTCTCGCGGCGCCGCTTTCGCACTGTTTATCGATCAAAGCGCGGAGGCGCGCGCGCTTCTGCGCGAGAACGTCACCGCGCTTGGCCTCGGCGGCACCTCGCGTATCTTCCGGCGCGATGCCGCCAAGCTCGGACCCGCGCATCCGCTCGAACCGTTTTCGCTTGCCTTCCTCGACCCGCCCTACGGCCTGGGACTGGCGCAGGCCGCGCTGAACTCGGCGCTCGCCGGCGGCTGGCTCCTGCCAGACGCTCTCGCCGTCGTCGAAGAGACGACCCAAGCACAGTTCACGGCCCCACCGGAATTCACCGAGCTCGGGCGGCGCGCTTACGACGATACCGAATTTGTCATCCTCCGATTTGGGCGGGCGTAAGCCCGTATACGCCATTTGGGTCTGCCCTTGCTGCGGCACGCACAACCGGGAGTATTGACAAATTAAAAACACAATCGAATAATGCGGAGGTTGAAGCTGCGGTCCTCGAGGCAAGAGTCGTGAGCAGCGCCGGCATCCTCATACTTGCGTGGCTCGGTCGCCTAAGTGGCGGCTCGTTCCTTTGCGGCGGCCCATGCTACTTGCTGTTTCCGTGGCCGATCACGCCAGAGCGGGGACCAGTGGCTGCCCTTCTTTGCCTGTTGGGCATCCTCGTTTTCTCGACCACTGAAATTTCAGTCTATTACCTGGGGATGCTTGTCACGGCGCGCAGCATCAAGGAGGCGGGAAAAATCGTCGACGGGTTACAAAAGGCCATCGGGGGCGCGGTGGCGATAATCAAAAAAGATCCAAAAGGCGAGTGAACAAACCCGGGGCTAGCGCAATGGACGAAAGCGTGACCCACCAATTGGTCGATTTTCACACGACCATCGACAACGTAATTGACCAGCAACGATCACTCGGCCGGCGATTCCTGTGGCTTTTGCTTGTGCCGTTTGTCTTGACGGCAATTATGCTCGGCACGTTTTTTTATACGATGGGGCGTGTCTCTGACGTGGAGGTACTAACAAGCCGCCTTGAAGTAGACCGCTATTTGCAACTGGAAGGGAACTATAAGTGGGCAGTTGGACGGTATGAGCGACTCGCAAAAACGCATCCAAGCGCACCCATTCTGGCGCGACTGGGACTACTTTATTTCCAGGCCGACCCGAGCGACCAAAAAACCGCAATCGCGACCCTTGAGCAGGCAAAACAATTGGACCCCAACAACTGGGAAGTCTACAGATCGCTGACGTATATCTACACCGCCACCAATCAAACTGAAAATGCCATCGAAGCCGGAAAAATGGCGCTGGCACTCGATGCCCTTGATTCGGGCACCTACAACAATCTTGCGTGGTGTTACACCTCGCCTGAAGGCGAGCTTCGCAATTTGCCGCTCGCCGAAACCTATGCATTGAAGGCGATAGAACTCACGCGCAACCGGCATGCGGAATATTTCGACACGCTGGCGCAGGTCTATGTGGCGAAGGGGAGCCGTGATCAAGCAGTCAAAAACTTCCGCACCGCTATCAAGCTTGCACGTCCCGGGAGCGTCGAGACTTACCAAAATCACCTACGGCAGAATTATCCGGATGAGAGTTTGTGACGTCAACGTGAGGACATGACCATGCCAAAACTTTACGTCGTCTTCGCGCTTTCGCTCGTTTGCTTGGCCGTTTGGGCGAATATCGGCCTGGCCGGGCCCTCTCCGTGACCGCTTAAGGCGGCTGTTGTCGGGGTTAGCGCCGCCCGAACAAGCGCTCGACGTCGGTGAGCTTTAATTCCACGTAGGTTGGGCGGCCGTGATTGCATTGCCCGGAATTTGGGGTGACCTCCATCTCCCGCAGCAGCGCGTTCATTTCCGCGGGCTTGAGGCGCCGTCCCGCGCGGACCGAGCCGTAACAGGCCATGGTGGCGGCAACATGCATCAGACGGCGTTCCAGCGGCAGTGTCTCATCCCATTCTTCGAGATGTTGGGTGAGATCGCGGATCAGACCGGCGCCGTCGATTTCGCCGAGCAAAGCCGGCGTTTCGCGTAGCGCGACCGCCCCGGGGCCGAACGACTCAAGGACGATGCCGTAGCGCGCAAGCTCCTGGCCGTGGGCAAGCAGCCGCTCCACCGCCGGCTCGTCAAGCTCGACGATTTCGGGAATGAGCAGGATTTGTCGCGCGACGCCATCATGCGCCAACGCTGACTTCAGCCTCTCGTAGACAATACGCTCGTGCGCGGCGTGCTGGTCGACGATAATGAGGCCGTCGCGCGTCTGCGCCACGATGTAAGTCTCGTGCACCTGCGCACGCGCCGCGCCGAGCGGATGATCGAACGCATCGCTGTCGGGAGGCGCGAAGGCGCTTGCCTCGCGGGCGAAATCCACGCCCTCTGAAAGAGGAGCGTTCGCCGCTGGTGCGCCGACATCAAACGAAGCCTGCGTGTGGTCCGCGAAGCCGACGCTGCGCGGCCATGACGGATGGCCCACGCCGGCGCCTTGCTGCGGCCGCAGTGCCGCAAGTGTGCCGGCGCCGCCGGTTGTCGCGGCGCTCCTGGCCTCGCGTACGAGCCCGCTCTTGAGCGCGTGCACAATGAGTGCACGCACCAACCCGGCATCGCGGAAGCGAACCTCGGCCTTGGCCGGGTGGACGTTGACGTCGACTTCGCGTGCCGGCAACGTGACGAAAAGCGCGACCAGCGGATGGCGATCGCGCGGCAAATAATCCGCATAGGCGGCGCGGACCGCGCCGACGAGCACCTTGTCGCGCACCGCCCGGCCGTTGACGAAAAGGTATTGGCCGAGCGAGTTCGCGCGGGTCAGCGTCGGCAAAGCGGCAAAACCTTCGACCGTAATGCCTTCTCGCCCGGCATGGATGGCGAACGCGTTGGCGCGAAAGTCCGCGCCGAGAACGTCTCCGAGTCGCACCAGCCGCCCGGCGGCGCCCGGCAGCGCCGCGGCAAAGCTGAGCGACGCGCGCTCCTCACCAGCAAGCGTAAAAGCCACATCGGCACGGCTCATGGCGAGGCGGCGCACGGCCTCGCGGATGGCGTCCGCTTCGGTACGATCGGTTTTGAGAAATTTCAGCCGCGCAGGCGTCGCGAAAAAGAGGTCACGCACTTCGGCGCGCGTGCCGCCGCCAAGCGCCGCGGGCTTGAGAGGCGATTTGACGCCGGCGTCGACCTCGACCGACCAGGCGTGCGACTCCTCACCGTGGCGGCTGGTGATGGCAAGACGGGCCACCGCGCCAATCGACGGCAACGCTTCGCCGCGAAACCCGAGCGTGCTGATCGCGATGAGATCGTCGTCATTGAGCTTCGACGTGGCGTGACGCTCGACGGCGATCGCCAGGTCGGCCTGCCGCATGCCCTCGCCGTTGTCGCTGACGGAAATGAGCCGCCGCCCGCCCCCATCGGTGAGAACGTCAACGCGCGTGGCGCCGGCGTCGAGTGCGTTCTCGACCAGCTCCTTGACCACGCTCGCCGGACGCTCGACCACCTCGCCGGCGGCGATGCGATTGACAATCGACTCGGGCAGCTGACGGATGGGCATTGGCGACTCGTAACCCTGCCCGACTCTTAGCGGCGTGCGCGGCGGATGGCGAGCCGCCGATGCCGGAGAGGGCACGCTATGCGCAACTCCCACAGTCCCCGCAGGGCCGCGGGTGGCGCTAGTCCATCCAGCCGCGGTGCACGTCGAATATCCGCGCCGCCTCGGTCACATCGGGCAATTCAAACACCGCCGGCTCGCCGAGGGCTTTTCCCGTGTCGTCATATCCCGCCTGCCAGTGTTCCTCCATCGCCCGCCGGGAAAACTCGAACATCTTGCCCGCCGTTTCGAACTTGTTGGATTGATACTTCAGCTGCACGATGGTCGCGACTTTCCCGCGCGCCTGTTCGGACAGGAACTGGACGTCCGGGTCGGACCGGCATTGCGCGGGCAACTCGTCCAGGAATCGGTGCAGCGCCATTCGGAATTTCTGCCTCCGCTTATATTCCTCGAGTGAGACGTTGATGCGGCTGGCGCTGTGAATTTCCAGGGCGCGCAGATTGGCTGACGGAATATCGAGTGGAACTTTGCCGTTTTCGTCCCAGAGATCGACCTGAAAAACCAGCGCGGTGTGGCGCCCGCGGTTATCGACAACGAACTGCATCGGCGAATTCGAGATCACACCGCCGTCCCAAAAATATTCGCCGTCGATTTCGGTGGGCGGAAAGCTCGGCGGCAACGAAGCGCTGGCCAGGATATGCGCAGGGCCGATCGCCTGTTCGCGATTCTCGAAATACGCACGCGCGCCGCTGCGCACATTGGTGGCGAGCACCGTAAAACGCATCGACTCGTCATTGATCAGGTCGAAATCGACGAGCCGGGCCAGCGTCTCCTTCAGCGGGGCGATGTCATAATAGCTCACGGCCTCGGGACTTTCCGCCGCCGAGTTCACGGGCGGCAATGGCCGCGGCGAAAAGAAACCGGGCGCGCCATGCAGCATGGTGGAGAATGCACTGATGCGGCCCGTCCAGTAGCGCGCGTGTCCGTTGCCGCTCCATGGCAGATCGGTAAACCACGGCATGCTGGGAATTCGCACCGGCGGTTTAGTAATCGTCTCCCAGAAATCGCGCAGCCGTTCGACACGCTTCTCCGGCGGATTACCGGCGATGATGGCGCCGTTGATGGCGCCAATCGATGTGCCGCATAGCCAATCGACTCCGATGTTTGCTTCATGGAGAGCATGGTAAACGCCGGCCTGGTATGCGCCCAACGCACCGCCGCCCTGTAACACGAGCGCCACGCGCTCAAACGGCAAGATGCGCGTTGCGCCCTTTACCATGCGTTCGGGGGAAGGTGCCTGATTCATTCACGTCTCCTGCGCAGTCGTAATCATAAGTCTTGCGTGCGCGGATGCTTTCGCGGCCGCCGCCAATCCTTGAAGCTCTCATTTTCCCGCTGATGGTATTGTCGTGTTTGGCGAGAGCCGTTTTCTTTGCCGGCATTTCCCCCTGCGTGCAGGTATGCGCAACGCGCAATCGGCGCAAGTGTTCGCGGCGCGAAACGCATATTTGATCTGCGCGGATATAAATTGATCGGGCAGTCACAAAAATGATTCGGACGCCACAAATGCGCCGGTAATCGGCAACGCACGCGCCGCTTCTTAAACGGAATCCGCTGTATGAAGCCGGCGCAATGTCGTTTCGTGATTAATCACGATGCAGCGAAGCGCGACGCAAATCTTTTAATCCGCCGCGGCGCTTCTTCGCCTCAATGCGCCTTTCACGCGATGCCTTGGTCGGCTTGGTCGGCCGCCGCGGACGCGGCGCAATCGCGGCGCGGCGGATCAACTCCACCAGGCGGGCGAGCGCTTCCACGCGGTTGGCTCGTTGGGTGCGATGGCGCTGAGCGTTAATCACCAAAATTCCATCGCGGGTGAGACGGCTGCCGGCGAGCCGCATGAGACGGCTTCGTACGTCTGCGGGCAGCGACGGCGAGCGGCCTGCGTCAAAACGAAGCTGGACCGCGCTGGAAACCTTGTTGACGTTCTGGCCGCCCGGCCCGGACGCGCGTATGAAGCTCTCTTCGATCTCGCGTTCTTCGATGGCGATGGCGGCGTTAATGCGGATCATGAAAGGCTCATCCCCGCTAAGGCCGGCGGTCGATTATTCCGCGCTGGTGGCAGTGACGCCTTCGGGTTGGCCGACAACGGTGACGAGAAGGCCGCTGTCGAGCAGCCGCTTGGCCACACGCCGCGCGTCGTCGAGCGTCACGGCATTGATCATGTCCGTCCTGCGGCTGAAATAGTCGATGTCGAGGCCGTCAAGCTGCAATTGCACCAACAATGCCGCGATCTTGCTCGAGGTATCGAGATTGAGAGCGAACGAGCCGTTGAGGTGCGCCTTGGCATCGGCCAGCTCTTGTGCCGTCGGTCCGTCGTCCGCCAAGCGCTGGATTTCCTTTTGGATCACGTCGAGGGTTTCGCCGGCGCGATCGGCGCGTGTCGCGGTGCCGCCGAGAAACAAGGCGGTGTGATTGAGCCACACGAGACTGTCATAGACCGAATAGGCAAGCCCGCGCTTCTCACGGACTTCTTGGTAAAGCCGCGAGGAAAACGAGCCGCCGCCGAGAATGTGATTGACGATATAGGCGGCCATGAAATCGGGATCTTTCCGCGCGATCCCCGGACCGCCGAAGTTCACGACGGCCTGCGGCACGTCCAGTTTGACGACAATTCGTTTGCCCAGCCCTTGCGGCGCGGCCGTCGCCACCGCCTTCAGCTCCGGCTGTGCAGGAAGCGCGCCGAATATCCGGTCGAGTGCAGTCTTTACGGTCTCGGCATCGATGTCGCCAACGACGGCGACTTTCAGGTTGCCGCGTGCGAGCACGCGGTGCGTATAGCCGCGAATATCGTCGGCTGTTACCGCCGGAACGCTATCCAGCGTCCCCGCGACCGGACGACCGTAGGGATGGCCGGGAAATGCGGCTTGCCACCAGCGTTGACTGGCGATTTCGTTCGGGCTGGTCGCGGCGCGGCGCAACAGCGAAACGACTTGTCCGCGAATGATCTCGACATCGGCGGCGTCAAAGCGCGGCGCGTTGAGCGAAAGCCGCAAGTCCTCGAACGCTTCGTCGCGATTTTCCGAAAGCGTCCGGAGCGACCCGCGTAACGTGTCGCGCTCGGCCTGGAAGCTCAACTCAATCGCCTTGCGCTCGAGGCGATTGTGAAACGCTTTGGAATCAAATTCGCCGGCGCCTTCGTCAAGAAGCGAAGCGACTAGGTCCGCAGTGCCCCCCTTACCCGAAGGATCCTGCGCGGCGCCGCCGGTGAAGGCAAAGTCGATGGCGATCAACGGAACCGCCGGCTCACGTACCAGCCATGCTTCGATGCCGCCGGGGCTGACCACGCGTTCGATGGTCGTGGCGAATGCCGGCGTGGTGACAAGCAGCGCGACCGCGACGGAAAGGGCAACGCGGCGTGTCGAGCTTCGGCGTTTCCGCAACGCGAAACGCACGCGCGCACGCCCGATGAGGTTATTCACGTGTGCTTTTCCTCCGCCTGTACGGCGCGAACAAGGTAGCCGGTTACCGAGGCACGGCTGTCGAGCCAAGTCCGCGCCGCGTCGCGCACCGCCTCTGCGCTCAGGGCGCGAATGTCTTCGGGCCAATGGCGCACCATTTCGACCGTTTCCCCGGTCGACAGCGCCGCGCCATACTGGCGGGCGAGCATCGCCTGATTGTCCTGCGCATAGACGGTGTCGGCGATGAGCCGGTTCTTGGCAAGGTTCAATTCGTCTGCGGTTACACCGTGTTCGCGGATATCCGCGACAACGACATCGATCGCGGCCTCGACGTCGTGCAAGGTCTTGCCTGATCCCGGCGTGGCGTAGACTCCGAACTTGCCGTAGTCGAGCGCGGTCGCCGAATAGAAGGCGCCGGCGCTTACGGCAACGCCCTGCTCGACGACCAGAGATCGATAGAGGCGGCTGTTCTCTCCACCGCCAAGGATATGCGCCAAAACTTCGAGCGCTTCGCTCGCGCCGTGCTTGGCGCTGGTTCGCGACGGAACGAGATAGGCGCGGCTTAGGCTTGGCTGTTCGACCCGCGCATCGGCAAGGGTGACGGTGCGCGACGCGTCCTGCACCGGCTCCAGCGGGCGCCGGCGCGGCGCGATTTCGGCGCGTGGCGCAATCTTGCCGTAGGTATCGGCCGCATCCTCCCTGACCTCCGCGGCGGTCACGTCGCCCGCGACAACCACGATCGCGTTGTTCGGGGTATAGAAGCGCCGATAGAACGCCAGCGCCTCGTCGCGCGTGAGTTGTTCGATCTCGGGCCGCCAGCCAATCACTGGACGGCCATACGGATGATTGAGGTAAAGCGCCGCATCAATTTGCTCGGCCAAGCGGCTGTTCGGATTGTTGGCGACCCGCATATTCTGCTCTTCGAGCACGACGTTAAGTTCGGGGCGCACGACTTCGTCGGTAAGCACCAGCCCGGTGATCCGGTCGGCCTCCAGCGCCATCATTTCCTTGAGATGCTCGCGCGGAACCCGCTGAAAGAAGCCGGTATAATCGCTTGAGGTGAATGCATTTTCCTGGCCGCCGATATCGGCCACGGTTTGCGAGAAACGATTTCCGGGATTCTGCGCGGTTCCTTTGAACATCAGGTGTTCAAGAAAATGCGCCAGCCCCGATTTGCCCGGGATCTCGTCGGCAGCGCCGACTTTGTACCAAATCATATGGGTGACTACTGGAGCGCGATGATCAGGCAACACCACGACTTCGAGACCGTTCGCAAGTTTAAAGGATGTGACGCTCGGTTCGTCCGCGGCAAGTGCAGCAGTGCACGCCGCGCCGAGCAAGAAAAACACGAGCATTAGGCTTTTGGCCACGAACCGATCTCCAATCCTGAACAATGTGACGCGGCGGTACTCGCGCGCGCATCAAACTCTTACACGGCGATCCCGCCTGTCCGAAAGGCGCGGCGGCGCCATTCCCGCCCAGAACGTGTTACTGCGGCGCTAGCACGATCGGCGCGCCCGGTTGGCTTGGCGGCGCCCCCGGCTGAGGAGCTGCCGGTTGGGGCGCCGTCTGCTGAGGCGTCGGCTGCGGATTCTGATCGGCGCCTTGCTTGCCGGTTTGCACGGTCGTGCCGTCGCCGGCAACTTTCTTTGCGGGTTTCTTTTCGGGGCTTATGCCATAAGGCTGTTCCGGCGAAGGTACCCGGTAACCCGCTGGAGGATCGGTCAAATTCTGACGCACCGGTTCGCCGGGAAAACTGGCATATTCCTCGCGGCTAAACCAGCCCATCGGATTGTACCAGGGCTTCTTTTGGAACTGCGGATTTGCCGTCTGCACGGCCGTGTCGGGCACGACCCCGGGCTTATTCACAGTACGTTTGCGCGGTTTTCTTGCATCGACCGGCCAATCGGCGGAAGGCGCACTGGACAGGGTTCCCGGCGGCGGCAGCTCGCGGGTCCGCGGCACGACCAGCGGCGAACGCTCGGTATAGTCGATCTCGGCTTCCGAGCCCGGAGGCTTCCTCAAGCCGAGCCGCGTCAGCATCCTGTTCCAGGCATTCTCATCGATCGTAATGTCGTTATTATCCGCCGCGCGCAGCAGCGAAACATCGAAGGCCACGAAGGAAGTGGCCAGAACGACGGCCAAAGCCGCGCGGGCGGCCTTGTGCCGCACGCTCGTCCCGCGGCTTCCTACATGGCCGCCACTTCGATCCTGCTGCATGTCCTCACCCGAGGCGCCGGTACGCCGAAGCATGGCTACTGCTTCGTCGTTGTACCCCCGATCAGGGCGCTTTTACGGCGCGCCCCTGGCGAAGCGAATCATACAACAGACCGGCGACCCCGGCCACGATAGCCAGATCGGCCAAATTGAAGACATACCAGCGAAAACTGAAGTCCGCGGTCTCAAAGTGAAACAACACGAAATCCATCACTCCGGGCCAGTGCAACCGGTCGATCGCGTTGCCGACCGCACCGCCGATAATGAGGCCGAGCCCCACTGCGGTGAGCCTGGAGGACGCGCGTGCGAGCCAGATCCACAACAGCACCACCGCCGCGATCTTAAACGCCAGCAACGCCCAGGCGCCGAATAGTCCGCGCTGCGGAAACAGGCCGTAGCTGATGCCGGTGTTCCAGGTGAGCACAAAATCGACGAACGGCGTTACCGCCACGCGAAAGCGATCGGGCAGATCGAAATCGTACAGCAACCAGAATTTCGATGCTTGATCGGCCAGGCCAGTCGCCACGGCGACGGCAAGTCCGAGCAGGCTTTGCGCCCCCCACGCGTAGGCGCGGGCCGCACGCCGGTGCGCGACCTCCATCATCTCTTATGCCTTCATTCCGCCGCGCGGCGCAGCGCTTCCCACTCACGCAAAGCTTGGGCGTCGCGGGGAGTTACATCGGGATATTGCGGATCTGATCCGACCGCCGGCGAAATCTTCCACGAGCGGGCGCATTTGCGGCCTTCGGCGCGGCGCGGATCGACGGCAACATTCGGCACGTCGTCGAGCCGAAATGCCGACGGCGGTCCTTCGCCTTCCACCAAGGTCGCCTGTGAGGTGATGCACAATTCGGCAAGGTCGGCATCGACCGCGACCGCAAACAGTTCCGGATCGCCGACATAAACGATGGGTGCTGCTTCAAGCGCTGAGCCGATGCGCTTTGCCGCCCTTTCCATTTCCAGCGCCCCGGTGACGACGCGGCGCAGATTGCGCAGCTTTTTCCAGCGCTCGGCCAAAGCCTCGTCGCGCCAGGACGAAGGGACTGCCGGGAAGGATTCCAGATGCACGGATTGCGCGGCGGGCTCCCGCGCAAGCCACGCCTCTTCGGCGGTAAAGCACAGAAGCGGCGCCAGCCAAGTCACCGTGCAATCGAACAAATGATCGAGCACGGTCAGGCACGATTTACGCGTCACCGAGGAATAGGGATCGCAGTACAGCGCATCCTTGCGGATGTCGAAATAGAACGCGGAAAGGTCGGAGGTCATGAACGCGTTGAGCGCGGCAAAGATGCGCTTGTAATCGAAATCGGCATAGGCGCCGCGGACCAGCGGATCGAGCTCGGCAAGGCGGTGCAGCATCAGGCGCTCGAGCTCTGGCATGACGTCATAGCCGACCCGATCGGCCGGCTCGAAATGCGCGAGGTTGCCGAGCATCCAGCGCAACGTGTTGCGGAGCTTGCGATAAGTGTCGACCGTGGTCTTGAGGATTTCAGGACCGATGCGCAGGTCGTCGGCATAATCGGCGGCGCAAACCCACATGCGCAGGATATCGGCGCCGGATTGTTTGATGACGTCTTGCGGCGCCGTGACATTGCCGAGCGACTTGGACATTTTGTGCCCGGCTTCGTCGAGCACAAAGCCGTGGGTCAGCACCGCGTCAAACGGCGCGCGGCCGCGCGTGCCGCAGGATTCGAGCAGCGACGACTGAAACCAGCCGCGATGCTGGTCCGAACCCTCGAGATACATCACCGCCTCGTCGCCACCATCGATCTTGCGCTTGATATGAGCGAGCGCCGGAAAATGTTTTTCGTCTTCAAGCACGAAAGCGTGCGTCGAGCCGGAATCGAACCAGACGTCGAGAATGTCGTCGACTTTCTTCCAGTCCTCGTTGGCAAGCTTGCCGAGAAAGCGCTCGCGCGCGCCCGGCGCGTACCACGCATCGGCGCCTTCCGCGTCGAAGGCATCGATGATCGCCTCATTGACAGCGGGATCGTCGAGAATTTCGACTGAGCCGTCCTGCTTTTCTTTGATGAACAAAGCGATCGGCACGCCCCAGGCGCGCTGGCGCGAAATCACCCAATCGGGGCGGGATTCGATCATGCCATTAATGCGCCGTTCGCCCTGCTCCGGCACCCAGCGCGTTTGTTGGATCGCCGCGAGCGCAAGCTGCCGCAATGTGCGGCCATGATTGGCGCTGCCGCTCAACAACGCGATGGGATGGTCCATGGCGATGAACCATTGCGGCGTGTTGCGAAAAATCACCGGCTTCTTTGATCGCCAGGAATGCGGGTATTGATGCTTCAGACGCCCGCGCGCGATCAGCATGCCGGCGTCGATCAAGGCCTTGATCACCGCCTCGTTGGCGTCACCCTTTTCGCCCTTGTCGGTGAGCACGCGCTTGCCGGTGAAACCGGGCGCATGTTCGGTGAAGCGGCCGTCGGCATCGACGGTATAGGGAATGGCGGTATTGATGCCGCGCGCCGCAAGCTTCGACGCGTTGGCGGTCCAAACGTCGAAATCCTCGCGCCCATGCCCCGGCGCGGTATGGACGAAGCCGGTCCCCGTCTCTTCGGTGACGTGATCGCCCGCAAGCAAAGGCACCGGGAACGCGTAGCCGTCGTTGAATGTCTTGAGCGGATGCTGACAAACAAGATTTGCCAGCTCATCGGTTTTAATGCCCCTGATCCTTTTGTACGCCGTAACCCGAGCCTGCCGGAGCACGTCGAGCGCCAGCTTGTCCGCTAAGATAAAGAAATCGCCGGGCGTCGCCCAATTCTGCGACGGCGCATCGGTGACTTCGTAGAGTCCATATTCAATCCTGGGCGAGTAACTGACGGCGCGATTGCCGGGGATCGTCCACGGTGTCGTTGTCCAGATAACGATCGCGGCGTAGCGCATATCCTTCGCAACCTGTCCGCCCTCGCCGGCCGCACCCGCGACCGGAAACTTCACCCACACGGTATCGCTGACGTAATCCTCGTATTCGATCTCGGCCTCGGCGAGCGCGGTCTTTTCCACGACCGACCACATCACCGGCTTGGAGCCGCGATAGAGCGTGCCGTTGGCGGCGAACTTCATCAGCTCGCGCGCGATCTGCGCCTCGGCGTAGAAGTCCATGGTGGTGTAAGGGTGTGCCCAATCGCCGACAACGCCGAGACGGACGAATTCCTCGCGCTGCACGTCGATCCAATGCTGGGCGAACGCCCGGCACTCTTTGCGGAATTCCACAACTGCCGCGGCGTTGCCGAGATCGGGCTTTGGCTTACCGCGCGCGCGGTAATTTTCTTCCTCGATCTTCCATTCGATCGGCAGGCCGTGGCAGTCCCAACCCGGCACGTAATTGGCGTCGAAGCCCAGCATTTGCTGGCTGCGCGTGACAACGTCCTTGAGGATCTTGTTGAGCGCGTGACCGATATGAATGTTGCCGTTGGCGTAAGGCGGGCCGTCGTGAAGGATAAATCGCGGCCGGCCTTTCGCCGCGGCGCGCAGCCGCCCATACAGGTCGATGCGGCTCCAGCGCGCGAGGATTTCCGGCTCCCTTTGCGGCAGGCCCGCGCGCATCGGGAAATCGGTCTTTGGCAGGAATAGCGTTTCGCTGTAATCGCGCGCTTTTGCCGGCTCCTCGCTCATGACGCGCCTTCTAACAAGCCCATGGCATGGCGCAAGACCTCGCCTATATAATTGCGGCGAGAGGTTGGGCCTTCGACAACATGGAGAAAAGCCATGAATACCGCGTCAACAGCGGCGGCCAGCGGGCGCGAAACCGGCCAGGACGCTCGCGAGGCCGTGCGGGAAGCTCGTAAGGCCGCGGGCGAGCACGCGGGCAACCTCGAACACGATTTGCAGGCTTTGCGCGACGATTTTCGGCGCCTCGCCGATCAACTCGCCGGAATTGTCAGCGACAGCGGCACTGCCGCTTGGCAGCGCGCCAAATCGAGCATCGACGACGCGGTGGCCGGCGCGCAGGACAAAGGGCGCGACGCAGCAAGCGCGGTCCGCGAAGTTTCCGATCATTTTGCCGGCGCGCTCGATGAGTCGCTCAAGACGCGCCCATACACCACGTTGGCGCTGGTCGCCGGTATCGCTTTTCTGTTCGGCGTGACCTGGCGGCGCTGAACTCGGCGCCGCGGCGATCGCGAGATCTCAAATGATCAAGAACTGGCTGCGCGACCTTGCCCTCGCGGTGCAATCGCGAAGTGGGATCACTGCGGGCCTGGTGATTTGGGTCTTTGTTGCCGCGTTCGCGTTATCGACCGCGTTCGTGTTTCTCTGCGTCGCCGCTTATGCCTGGCTGTCGCAAGCATTCGGCGGCATTTACGCCGGCCTGATCGTTGCCGGTTTTTTTATTCTGGTCGCGCTGATCGCTTCGATCGCAGGCGCGGTGACGCGGCGGCGTGCTCGCGAACGCGCGATTTTGCAGCGCGCGGCCCGCGCGCAGGCGAGTTCCTCCTGGCTGCTTGACCCAAAAATTCTGGCGACCGCGATGCAGGCTGGCC
>DATNNI010000244.1:0-2235 GCA_035601915.1 Xanthobacteraceae bacterium | reverse complement strand
AAACCGAACCTGAATAGAAGGCGACCGGCGTCCACTCGCCTGTGTCTTCCACGTCGCGTCGAAATTCCTCAAAACCGTGGGTGCCATCGGGACGCGAGAAAAGGTCGACGCATCGGTCGTGCTCGAAGTTTTCTATGCTGGTGAAAACCAGCCATGTCTTATCGATACGCTTCGACATTTTGACCCGTGCCGATGCCGGCTCGAACCTTATTATATGCGGCGTGTTTCCACCGCTCAAACTGGAGCGGGAATCGACGCCTTGGCAACGGGTCGAAAAAGTTTGGGCTACGCGGCTAAACCGCGATCCGCGAGAAAACCACCTTGAGCGGAGCGTCGCATTCGGTGAGCAGGAGCGCGTCGTCGGCGGGATCGATAATTCCGGCGAGCGCCGCGCCACATTGCCGGCAATCGAGCCGATAGCTTTCAAAGCCGCACGAATCGATATCGGGATTTGCGCTGCGGTGGAAATTCAGCCGCGCATGGCACTTCGGACATTGCGGACTATCGCACGCCGGGGCGTCGCACGCTGATGTCGTCGCAGGCTCGTTACGCATCGCCAGCCAATGATCAGAAAGCTATCGGGCGATGTCTTCTATAGCGGCCGGACGGAAACACTCCTGAAAGCCGATCCGTCGAACCCTACTGGTTCGATTGTGATTTCGATAACCAAGCCGTGGTGCTGCGGCGAAACGTGCCGCCGCGGTTCACCCCGCCAGGCGCGTGCGCCCGACATACGAGGCGATGTTGGCGACCGGCGCTTGTTGCTTGGCGCTCAGCGCGCTTGCCTCGAACAGCATCCGCCGCTCGAACAAGGTCGAGCGGAAAAACGGATAGCGGCGTTGAACGTCGTCGGCGACGTTCGGGTAATGGATCCACATCAGGCAGATCGGTTTCGCCAAATGCGGGTAAGGCCGCGGATCGCAAATCAGCTGATGATGGAACATCCGCCGATAAAACGCCTGATGCTCGGCGCGTACCGCGGCGAGAGAATAGTCGGCGGCAAAATAGGCGCCCGCGAGCCAGCTTGCGCGCAACGTCGCATACGGCAATCCGCGGTGGATGCGCGACATCGCTTCATCAGCGACGAAGCGCGTCGTATCGACAATGACCTTGCCGTCATCGACTAAAGGCTGCAGCGCCTCGGGGAAAACGTGCAGCGAGGGAAAGTCCGGATATTCTCTGCAGCCAACGTGAATGCGGACCGAGCTGGCGAGTTGGCCGTCGAAATAAAGACCAAAGAGAAAGACTTTGCCGATTTCGTCGTAAGGGTCGGAAAATGTGCCCGTGGCATTCGGCGCGATAGCGCCCTCTCGCAAATAGGCCTGATAGCGCAGACGCGAGATTGCTTCCCGATCTTCGCTGGATGCCGCAAGCCGCACATCCATCCGGTCCAACAGCCGGGAAACGCTATCCGAAAACGTATTCTCCGGTTTTGCATGATGCACGAGAGGGGATTGCGCTTTATGAGCACTCGCCGCTACAGGACCCATCGCTCTCACTTCGTCGAACCGCCATCACCGATCCATTTGAGGTTAACAGTTTGTTAATGCGATTGCAATTTTGCGAGCCCATTAGGGTTAACCGTGGAGCGTGTGTGACGTGTAATTTTGGCGGGACGGAACGATCAGCAAATTTCAAGCTTCAAGTAATCCCGCACGCTAAATCAGAAAACGCCAATTGGTCGCGCGCTGCGAGGGCGGGTGTTTGACACTTCAAATATTAGGCGGCGGCCTCTTCGCGCGCCGCCGGCCAGGATCCCGCGGGTGCGACATACGTCGCATAGAGAAGCTTGCGCAACTCCGCGGCGGGCATGGGCCTGCCGAGCAGGTACCCCTGCACCTCGTCGATGCTGTCTTCGGCGGCGAGAAATTCAAGTTGGTCCTGGGTCTCGACGCCTTCAACGACCACGCGCAGCCCGAGTTGTGCGCTCAGCCGGGTTATACCGCGCAACAGCGTCACCCGGCGCTCGTCGTCGCCCAGCCCCTGCAGGAATGACTGATCGATCTTGACCTTTTGCAGCGGGAAGCTGTGCAGATAGCTGAGGCTGGAATACGCCGTGCCGAAATCGTCGAGCGAGATTTTGACGCCAAGCTCGGCTAGTTGCTTGAGATCGGCGCGAGTTCGCTTGGTGTTCTGCAACAGGGTCGATTCCGTTATTTCGAGTTCGAGCCGGGGCGCCGCGAGGTTTGTCGCCGCGAGCGTTTCGCGGACCAGCGCCGGTACGTTGGAGCGGTC
>DATNNI010000243.1:0-3322 GCA_035601915.1 Xanthobacteraceae bacterium | reverse complement strand
CCGAGATAGCGCGTCAGCATCTCTTTATTGCCCTCGAAGCCGCCACAGGCGAGCGTTACCGCGCGTGCGCTCAACGTGCGCAACAGGCCGTCCTCGCCGCGAACCACGACGCCCTCGACGCGGCCGTCATCGGCGAGACTGAGCCGGACCGCCTCGGTGCGATACAGAATCTCGGCGGCGCCGGTTTTCTCGAGCGAGCTCGCCAACGCTTCGACAATCGCCTTGCCGCCGCCATCGGGGGTGATTTCGTGCTGGACGCCCATAGCAACCGGCGGCCCGAAATGCAGTAGCTTGACGCCATGCGCTTCCAGAAGCCGCAGTGTCTCGGGGACCTCGCGCTCCAGCACGCGGCAATAGTCGAGGTCCGCAAGTCCCTTGGACAGCTTTCCGACCTTGGCGACGAATAGAGGGTCGAGGCTGAAGTCTTCGCGGGCCCGAAAGCGTGCGGTGGTCCAGCGTGTGGCGCCGCCGCGCTGCTCGGCGGGTGCGCTTTCGAGCACGGCAACCCGAGGCTTGCGCCCTTGCTCCTTGGCCGCCGCGATGTAGCTCAGCGCGGCGGATAGCCCGGCCGCCCCGCAGCCGATGACAATGAAATCGTAGCTGTCCGTAGCGGCCATCGGGGTCCTCCTTAAAGTCTTTGTTGTTTGGCTAAAGCTTGGCGGGCGCGCAGTTTCGCTTGCCGACCTTGTCATATCTTCGACGACGGAAGCGAGTCCCTACGGCGCGGTCACAAACCGCACCCGTCCGGTTTCCTTGAGGGTCTTGAGGTCGAAGGTGCGGATTTCGGTCGCGCCGGCGATGTCGAGGGTAACGACAAGCGAGTCACCTGCGATGGAATTGGCGACAACGCGCGCGCCCTTGGGCAGCGTGATAATGCTTTCCGCCGATGGCATGCCATTATTACCGACGCGAGAAACGCGATAGCCGATGACAGTGAGCACGGCGGCAACGGCGACGAACGTGGTCAACCCCGATATGATCATCAGAAGACGAATCCGCGCCATGACCGGCGCCATCGCCGCGTCATCTTCGGAAGTTTGGCGCGCGGCAAGGTCTGTTTCGTCTTCGCCGCGGCCGCGCTCGATGGCGGCCACTGAAAGCTTGCTCATTCGCTTACCTGCATCCATTGCCAATGACCACCACCGCGACGCGTAAATTGATCCACCTCCCCGACGACCAAACGGGGCTGCGCCTTGACCGCGTGCTGGCGGTGCATGTCGCCGAGCTGTCGCGCAGCCGGCTCAAATCACTGATCGAGGCCGGAGCGGTGACAGTCGACAGTGCGACGATCCGCGATCCGAGCCATCGCGTCAAATCGGGCGCGGCGATCGCGCTGGACATTCCGCCGCCGCAACCGGCGGCGCCCGCGGCCGAAACCAACCCGCTCAACGTCGTCTACGAGGACGCCGACATTATTGTCATCGACAAGCCAAGCGGGCTTGTCGTGCATCCCGCCGCCGGCCATTGGAACGGCACTCTGGTCAACGCGCTGATCGCGCATTGCGGCGACAGCCTCTCCGGCATCGGCGGCGAGAAGCGGCCGGGCATCGTGCACCGGCTCGACAAGGACACCAGCGGACTCATGGTTGTGGCCAAGCACGACCGTGCGCATCGCCGCTTGGCAGCCCAATTTGCCGCCCACGGCCGCAACGGCCGGCCGTTCGAGCGGGGCTATCTCGCCTTCGTTTGGGGGGCACCGGACCGGCCGCGCGGGACGGTCGACCGTCCGATCGATCGGCACAGAAGCGTCCGGACCCGCATGGCGATCCGGGAAGGGGGCCGCGAGGCCGTGACCCATTGGCAGCTCCTGGAGCGGTTTGGAAAGCCGAAAGGGGCCCGGAAAGCTGGCGGACAAGCCGATTCGGCCGCAAGTCTGCTGGCGTGCACGCTGGAAACCGGCCGCACGCACCAAATTCGGGTGCATTTGGCCTCGATAGGCCACCCCCTCCTCGGCGATGACGTTTATGGGCCCGGATTCCGCAGCAAGGCGGCCTTGTTGCCGGAAACCGCCCAAGCGGCCCTGAAGGACCTTGGCAGACAGGCCCTCCACGCCCATATATTATGCTTCGAGCACCCGGTTAGCGATAAATTGATGCGGTTCCGCTCGGAACTGCCGCCTGCTCTTGCCCGTTTGCATGGTAAGCTGGCGGCCTCAAGGGCTGATTCTAGCGATAAATAGAGGCAAGTTCGTAAGGCGTGGTTTCGCCTTTCGAACGACATCAAGGCAGCATCGCGCCGAAGTGATGCCTCTCCGCTACCGCTGACCTGAGCGAACCGTGTATGCTGCGGGTGCGAGATAACCTTGCGCCATCGGCTCGGGAAGCGATGGCGAACCCACTTGCCGCGTTCGCGGGGGTGAAATTTGAGGAGGGCGCTTAATGGCCCACACTGCTGCCTTGCCGGTTATGTCGGGTGAAACCGGCCTGACGAGATACCTGGAAGAGATCCGGCGGTTCCCGATGTTGGAACCGCAGGAAGAATACATGCTGGCCAAGCGCTGGCGCGAGCACGGCGACCGCGAAGCGGCCCATAGGCTTGTCACCAGCCACTTGCGGCTCGTCGCCAAGATCGCGATGGGCTACCGCGGCTATGGCCTGCCGATTTCGGAAGTCATTTCCGAAGGCAATGTCGGCCTGATGCAAGCCGTGAAGCGCTTCGAGCCGGAAAAGGGATTCCGCTTGGCGACCTACGCCATGTGGTGGATCAAAGCGGCCATCCAGGAATACATCCTGCGCTCGTGGTCGCTAGTGAAGATGGGCACCACCGCCAATCAGAAGAAGCTGTTCTTCAATCTGCGCAAAGCCAAGAGCCGGATTTCCGCCCTCGAAGAGGGCGACATGCGGCCCGATCAGGTCAAGCTCATTGCCAAACGCCTCGGCGTGACCGAGCAGGACGTGATCGATATGAACCGCCGGCTCGGCGGCGACGCGTCGCTTAATGCGCCGATCCGCGAGGATGGCGATTCCGGCGAATGGATGGATTGGCTCGTCGATGACGGCGTCAGCCAGGAGAGCCGGCTGGCCGAATCCGAGCAGTCGGAGAACCGCCACAATGCGCTCGGCGACGCATTGACCGTCCTCAATGATCGCGAACGGCGCATTTTCGAGGCGCGGCGGCTGGCCGATGAGCCGATCACGCTGGAAGAACTCGCCGACGAGTTTGGCGTGTCGCGCGAGCGCGTCCGCCAGATCGAAGTCCGCGCCTTCGAGAAGGTGCAAAAGGCGGTGAAGAGCCGCATGACCGCGATGGAGACGCCGCCGCACGCGGCGGCTCCTGCGGCGGCGGCCGCCGCCGCGGCGCACTAGCGTCCCTCAGACGACGA
>DATNNI010000242.1:0-3409 GCA_035601915.1 Xanthobacteraceae bacterium | reverse complement strand
TCACCTGATCGGCCGTGCCAGGCGGCAACCCCGCCGCCGCGAACGCGGCCGCGCCCGCGCCGACATCGAGGCGGACGGCGCTTACGCGTCCGGCAAGGTCGTTGCGCGCCGCATTGTCGCGCGCCAGCAAGACCAATGCAGGAACGGTCTCGACCAGGGTAACGGTCAGGTTGTCGACGCGGCGGGCAACTGCGAGCCCTGCCGTACCGACACCGGCTCCGAGATCGACCAGGTGCTCGCCGGGGCGCGCCGAGCAAGCAGCCGCCAGCAAAATCGCATCGTGGCCGAAGCGGTGGCCTTTACGCGGTTGGCGCAAGAGCAGCCTGCCGCCGAGAGCGGCATCTTCGCTGGTCTCGAGAACCTGCTCAGTCACCATCACGACGAATCTCATTGGCGAAGCCGGCATCTTCAAGCAGCGCCCGCGCCGCTTCGAGTTCGTCTTCTTCGACCAAGATGCGGCGCGGAAAAATGCCGATCGACCCTTCGAGCACGCTCATATTCACATCGACCAGCATGTGGCGGATGTTCGCGCCCTTGAGCAGCGCTTCGATGGCCGAGATCAGCACGGCGTCGTTGGTGCGAACGAGTTCGCGCATAACTTAGATTCGCTGCCGCTCCTCGCCCGGCGCGCGCAAAGCGAGATATGCAAGTAGTTTCAGCTCACGGCGGCCGCGGGTCACCGTGTCGAGGATCAGGCCGCACGCGAAGCAAAGAAACGCGAGCAACATCAGGCCGGTGGAGAGAACGGCGGTAGGCAGGCGCGGGACCAGTCCCTCCTGCACATAAGTGATGAAAATCGGAATGGCCAGTCCGATCGATACGATGGCTAGCGCAACGCCCATTCCACCGAACAACGACAGTGGCCGCTCGGCGCGATATAATCTGAAAACCGTCCAGAGTATGCGAAAGCCATCGCTCCAAGTTGAGAGTTTCGAAACCGATCCGCTCGTCCGCGAAAAATAAGGCGTCGCAATCTCGCCCACCGGAAGTTCAAGCTCAAGCGCGTGAACAGTCAATTCCGTCTCGATTTCGAAACCGCCGGAAAGGACGGGAAAGGATTTTACAAACCGGCGCGAGAACACGCGGTATCCCGACAACATATCGGTAATCGAGCGCCCGAAGACGTGGGCGACGAAACCGGTCAGCAGACGGTTGCCAAGCCGATGGCCGGGGCGAAAGGCCGCCGGATCGCGATCCACCCGGGTCGCGACGACCATGTCGAGCCGTTCGTCCACGAGCTTGGTGACCATTGCGCGGGCGCTGGCCGCGTCGTAGGTCGCGTCGCCGTCAACCAGGAGATAAACGTCGGCCTCGACGTCGTTGAACATGCGCCGGACCACATGACCCTTGCCTTGATAGGTTTCATGGCGAACGGCCGCGCCAGCTTTCTCGGCGGCGGCCACGGTGCCGTCGGTCGAATTATTGTCGTAGACGTAGAGAGCGGCATCAGGCAGCGCGGCACGGAAGTCGGCGACCACCTTGGCGATGGCGCCCTCCTCATTGTAGCAGGGCACCAGGACTGCCACCTCGCGAGGCACAACGGATATGCTCGCGGCTCGGCGCTGGTCGCTTGACATTGCCCGTCTCCGCCGCCACGTCCGGTGGCGTGATCAACCGCCGCAACGAGAACGGCCGCCGACATGACCCCGGGCGCCTACCGCCGCACTTGCTGCTTCAGCATAGCGTTTCTATGCTCGTCCGTCTTGGCAGAGAAGATTTTGGCGGAGAAGGTTTAAGTGGCCGTTATTGTCCCCTTCGAAACCCCAGGTAAGCCAGCGAGCGACCCGCTGGTGGACTTGCTCACCCCGGATATGGAGCGAGTAAACGCTGTCATTCTCACGCGTACCGGCTCCGACGTGACGATGATTCCGGAAGTCGCCAACCACCTCATCAATTCCGGGGGAAAGCGGCTGCGGCCGATGCTGACTTTGGCGCTGGCGCGATTGACCGGCTATGCCGGCGAAAGCCACATAAAACTCGCGGCGGCCGTGGAGTTCATGCACACGGCGACCCTGCTGCACGACGATGTGGTTGACGAGAGCGAGTTGCGGCGGGGCCGTCTCGCGGCGCGGATGTTGTGGGGCAATGAGGCAAGCGTGCTAGTCGGCGATTTTCTCCTCGGTCAGGCGTTCAAAATGATGGTGGAGGTCGGCAGCCTCAAGGCACTCGAAATACTTTCGTCGGCCGCGGCCGTCATCGCCGAGGGCGAGGTCATGCAGCTCGCCGCCGCCAAGAATACGGCGACGACGGAAGATGAATACATCGCCGTCATCCGGGCTAAGACCGCCGAGCTATTCGCCGCCGCCTGCGAGGTCGGACCGGTATTATCCGGCAGACAACGCGACGAGCAGGCCGCCTGCCGCTCGTTCGGCATGAATCTCGGCATCGCTTTCCAGTTGATCGATGACGTCCTCGACTACGGCGGCGCAGCGGCGAAGCTTGGCAAGAAAGTCGGCGACGACTTCCGCGAGGGCAAAATCACGCTGCCGGTCGTGCTCGCCTTCCGCCGCGGCGCCGATAGTGAACGTGAGTTTTGGCGCCGCACGCTGGAACGGGGTGAAGCGTCCGACGCAGACCTCGAACACGCCATCGGCCTGATGAGCAAGCACCGAGCACTCGAGGATACCATCGGGCGCGCCGACCATTACGGCGCCATTGCCCGCGACGCGCTGGCGCTGTTCCCCGACTCAACGATGAAATCGGCGCTTGCCGAGACCGTGGATTTTTGTATTTCCCGGACGCACTAGCTGTTACGCGCGCCGGTCTCAAAGCACAGTCGCGCGTATCCACCAGTTCGGGAATTTTCCGCGCAGCGCTTTCGCCGCTTTCTGCGCCGCCCCCGCGGAGGCATAGAGCGCAAAGCAAGTCGCGCCGGAGCCGGACATGCGCGCCATTTTGCATCCCGCGCTATCGCGCAACGCGGCGACCACGTCAGCGATCACCGGCGCGAGCGCAATTGCCGGCCGCTCCAGATCGTTGGACTGCGCAAGAAGAAATTGCAGTAGCGCCTCGTAAGTAGGAAGCGTGCCAAGCGCCGCGAACTCCGACTTCGGGGAGGGCGTCGACGCTGACGCCCAACCGGCAAAGACCTCCTTGGTCGCTACCGCGACGCCCGGATTAACCAGCACCGCTGGCAGCGCCGGCAATGTAAGAGGCTTGGAGAGAACGTCGCCGATACCGCGCATAATCCGCGGGCGGGGATCGAGGCAGACCGGCACGTCGGCGCCGGTCGCGCGGGCGGCAGCATAAAGTTGCGGATCGTCGCGCGTCAGTCCGTTAGCGCGCGCGATAAGGCGCAACGCCGCGGCGGCATCGGCGGAGCCGCCACCAAGGCCGGCGGCAACGGGTAACCGTTTGTCGAGGCGGAAGGCGCCCAGCGTAAGCCCGTCGTGGCGCGCCGCTATCTCGC
>DATNNI010000241.1:0-4978 GCA_035601915.1 Xanthobacteraceae bacterium | reverse complement strand
GCAACCGACGCCACCGCGAAGTCGCTGCGCGCGGGTGTCGAGGTCCAGCTCGATCCAGGCTGGAAGACGTATTGGCGCGACCCCGGCGATTCCGGCACGCCGCCGACCTTCGATTTCGCAGAATCAACGAACGTCAAATCGGTGTCGACGGAATGGCCCGCGCCGATGCGTTTTGATGATGGCGCCGGCGGCCATTCGATCGGTTACCGCGATCACGTCATATGGCCGTTGCGGGTCACGCCGAAGGACGCTTCAAAGCCGGTATCGCTGCACGTTAAGATTCACTATGCCGTCTGCGGCAAACTCTGCGTGCCCGCGGAAGCCGATCTTGGCCTTTCGCTATACGGGAAAAGAGGCGCCGAAGACGGCGCGCTGGCGGCCGCCGAAGCGCGCGTTCCACGGCGTGCGGCGCTGGCTCCGGCAAGCGCCGGCGACGGACCTCTCGCAGTGCGCTCCGTGCATCGCGAGCTTGACGAAGGTCGTCAGCGCGTGATCGTCGAGGTAGGCGCACCGGCGGGCGCGGCGGTCGAACTTTTCGCCGAAGGGCCGACGCCGGATTGGGCCTTGCCGCTGCCGCAAGCCGACAAACCTACAGCTGGCGGCCCAACTTCGCTGCGACGATTTATCTTCGCGCTTGACGGCTTGCCGACCGGCGCCCAGGCCGAGGGTGCAACGCTGACGCTGACCGCGGTTTCGCCGACCGATGCGGTTGAGGTCAAAGTGCGTCTCGACTAATTTGTTCGATGCGCTAATTTAGCGCCCCCGAAACAAATCGATCTGCATAACGAGAGGATAGGAACATGCCGGTGAAAGTTGGCGATCGCCTGCCTGAGGCGAAATTTCGAGTGATGGGACCGGATGGTCCGGCGGTGAAGACGACCGCCGATATATTCAAAGGCAAGAAGGTCGTGCTTTTTGCGGTCCCCGGCGCGTTTACGCCGACATGCAACAACAACCACCTGCCCGGGTTTTTAAAGAACGCCGACGCTTTCAAGG
This sequence comes from Xanthobacteraceae bacterium, assembly GCA_035601915.1. Taxonomy (GTDB): domain Bacteria; phylum Pseudomonadota; class Alphaproteobacteria; order Rhizobiales; family Xanthobacteraceae; genus BOG-931. Next base: position 3,982 of record DATNNI010000241.1, on the reverse strand, counting down.
GCAAGGGCGTCGACACGATTGCCGTCACCGGCGTCAATGACGTGTTCGTATTCGATGCCTGGAAGAAATCCACCGGAGCGGGCACCAAAATCGAATTTTTATCCGATGGCAACGCCGAGTTCGCCAAGGCGCTGGATTTGTCGCTGGATGCCTCCGGCGCCGGGCTTGGCATTCGCTCCAAACGTTACGCCATGCTGCTCGAAGATGGCGTGATCAAACAGCTCAACGTTGAGGACGCGCCCGGCAAAGCGGAGATGTCCAGCGCGGACAATCTGCTCAAACAGATGTAACGAAGAAAACGCGACGCTCACGCGGCGCCGCTGTTTCAGACTTTGTTTGAGATCGCGCGGCGGCGCTTGAGGTTGACGGCTGCTATCGCCGCCGCGGTGGCCGCAAGGTCGCTTTGCGGCGGTTGCTCTTTGGGCGCTAACGGCGTCACAGTGGTTGCGAGACCATTTTGTGCCGGATGAATTTTGGCAGGTATCGCCGGCGCGGCGACCGCACGATCGCTTTCCACCGGATGCGCTTTGGCCGCAAACGTTACGGTGGTAGCAAGATCGGTTGGAACCGGCTGTGTTCTGGCGGTTATCGGTGTTGCGGCGGAAGCGTAGCCGCGCTGCACCGGCTGTTTTTTGAGCTCCCACTGCGGGCCTTGTTCAAACTTGAAGAGCAGCGGCGCTACAACGGCTGTCCGCTGCCGCCGGCGCGTCCGAGCGAAAATATACAGCAGGAGTTTGACAATCTTCCTGGCGACGGTTTTGTGCCACTCGGCCTGTCCGCGCAGCGTTACAATCAGCGCCGCCTTGTTATCGAGTTCGGCTTGCAGGTGGTTTATTTCGGTGGCGCGTTTATCGGCGGGCCCAAGGCGGGCGATGGCCTTTTCCCGCAAATTCTCCATGCCGATCTCCAGCCGCCGGATCGACATGACAAACTCCGCGCGCATCTGATCCTTCTCGGCTTGGATGTCGCCGGTGATCAGCGGGCTTACAGCGGCAAGCTCCCGTTTGGTCGAATGGACCGCGCTTCGGCGGAGAAGTGGAAGGAACGCCAGCGTCAGCACGCAGCCAACCAGAAGGCCGATGCCGCATTGCGTGATCAATTGGATCATCGAAGGCCTATTTAAAAGCGGGGCTGGCTCCAGGGCCCCGTCAGGCTTTCGTCATACCAAAACAGCGTTGAAAATAAATCAACATTGAAATTAAGGGTGAATTCGCCCGGCTTAATCCGTGGATTTCGCGTTGTTGCGAATCTCGGCGATAGCCCCCCGGGCAAGTATGTCGGCGCGCTCGTTAATGTCGTGCCCCGCATGGCCCCGTACCCAATGCCAGCGAATTTCGTGGTCGCTGAGCGCGGCATCGAGGCGCCGCCAAAGGTCGACGTTCTTCACCGGCTTCTTGTCCGCGGTTCGCCAGCCGTTTTGCTTCCATTTGGTGATCCACGACGTGATGCCGCTGCGCAGGTATTGGCTGTCGGTGTGCAGATCGACCCGGCAGGGCCGCTTGAGAGCTTCCAACGCGGCAATGGCCGCCATCAGCTCCATGCGATTATTCGTGGTTAAAAGCTCGCCGCCTTTGAGCTCCTTCTCGCGGTCGCCGAAGCCGAGGATCGCGGCCCATCCGCCCGGACCGGGATTGCCCGAGCAGGCGCCGTCGGTGTGAATGATGACATGCGGCAACCTCGGGCTCACGGCGCGTCGATTCCGTAGTCGCGGGCGCTGGTCGCCTTCTGGTGAAAGCGTAGCTTGCGTAGATATTCGACTGGATCCTTGGGCCGCACCAGGGCGCCGGGCGGCACGTCGAGCCAATCCACCAAGCGCGTCAACAGAAAGCGCACGGCAGCGCCGCGTGCGTACAGCGGCAGGTTCTCCCACTCGCGCGCCGATAGCGGCCGGGTCCGCGCGTAACTTGCCAACAGCGCTCGCCCCTTGGTCACGTTGTAGGAGTGATCGGGTTCGAAGCACCAGGCGTTGAGGCAAATGGCCACGTCGTAGACCAGCGTATCGGTGCAAGCGAAGTAGAAATCGATAAGGCCGGACAGTTTGCTGCCGAGAAAAAAAACGTTGTCGGGAAACAGATCGGCGTGGATCACGCCCTGCGGCAGGCCTCGCGGCCAATCGCGCTCGAGCCGATCGAGTTCGGCTGCGAGCACTTCCCGCAAATCGGGCTGTACTGTATTTGCGCGTTCCCAGCATGCCTCGTAGAGCGCCCGCCAACCGGCGACCGAGAGCGCGTTGTCGCGACGCATGCCGAAATCGGCGCCGGCGAGATGCAGCTGCGCCAGAGCTTCGCCCAAAGCTGCAGCGTGCGAGGCGTTCGGCCGGCGCATCCACATGCCGTCGAGGAAAGTGACGATTGCCGCCGGCCGGCCGGCAAGCCGGCCAAGCGTTTGCCCAGCACGGGTCTTCACCGGTTGTGGACAGGTGATGCCGCGGCTCGCGAGATGCTCCATCAACGCCAGGAAGAAAGGCAGATCACGCTCCGCCACGCGCCGCTCGTAGAGGGTCAGGATGAAATAGCCGCGGCCGGTGTGGAGCAGGAAATTCGAGTTTTCGACGCCTTCGGCGATTCCCTTGTAGGCCAAAAGGCCGCCGATATCGTAGTCCGCAAGGAAGAGCGCAAGGTCTTCCGCCGCGACGTCGGTGTAGACGGCCATGAAAATCTCCAATGCTCGCGGCTAGCGTGCTCTACGTGGCGCCGTCAAGATCAAGGCCATATGATCGCCCCGTTGGGCGTCTGGGTAGAGGGAAGGGAATGTTGTTTTTTCTGACAAGCCAACCGCTTTGGATATCGGCCGCTATCCTAGTTGGCTTACCGACCGTGCTCGCCGTGCTCGGCCCCTCCCTGGTTCGCCGCTGCGTCACGCTTGAGAAGCTGACGACCAACAACGAGATTGCCGGGTTTAAATTCGCCACCGTCGGCGTGCTTTACGCGGTCCTGCTGGCATTCGCCATCATCCTTGTCTGGGAGAAGTTCAGCGATGCCGAGAGGACGGTCGCGCAAGAAGCGGGCGCCGCCGAAACGGTCTATAGATTATCGTCGAGCCTCAGCGACGCTCCGAGAAAAGACCGCTTGCGGGGCGCATTGACCGCGTACCTCGCAGTCGCTGCGGCCGACGACTGGCCCGCAATGGATCATGGCGCGGCCGAAGGCAGTCGCTCGGTACGCCAGGCACTCGACGAACTCTATGCGTCACTCCTAATGGCGCCACTGCCGCAAGGCGGCGACGCCCCGCTTCTATCGGAAATTTTGCACCAGCTCGACCTCATCACCAAGGCTCGCCGGGCGCGTTTGATCGCCGCCGAAGGTTCCGTCCCCAGCGTCATCTGGGTTGTGTTGTTCAGCGGCGCCGTCTTGACCGTGGCTTTCACCTTTTTCTTTGGAACGCGCAGTTTGCCCGCACAGACAATGATGACCGGGCTGTTGTCCATTTTGATTTTTTTTGAATTGCTGACAATTGTCATGATTGATCGGCCCTTTTCGGGCGCGATCAGGGTCGAGCCGCGGGCGCTCGCCGACGTGCTTGCCGACTTCAAGCCGCCGGAGCCGGCTTCTTCCCGCCCAAGTAAGGCGCATTAGCATCGCTCCACTATCCGCCTCGCGCCGGCGGCAGTATGATCACTCCAACCGGTATGCTCCGCAGGCCGCGCAATGAAGACCATTCTTGTTCCGATTGAATACGACGCCGAGCAAAATGCGCCGATGATTTCGGCATTGGAGACGGCGCTGCTGCTGGCAAGAAAGTTCGAAAGCTGCATCGAGGGCTTCCCTCTCAGACCGGCGGTCGCCGATATGCTGGCCATGGACCCAGACGCGGGTTTGACCATGGTCGCGGTCAAGGAGAATGACGCGGAAATGGTGCGTCAGGCCGAAAGCCTGTTTCGCTCATTCATGGAAAGTCACGATGTGCCGCGCCGCGCGGACGAAGCAGCGACGGCCTCGCTATCCTGGACGTGGCTCCCGGCCGCTCCAAGCGGCCACGAATT
>DATNNI010000240.1:0-7736 GCA_035601915.1 Xanthobacteraceae bacterium | reverse complement strand
CGCACTATGTTCGCGGCGCGCGCTATGCGCCCACCGCGCTAGAGCAATATCTGACTACTGAATTTGGTTCGACCGCTCTGTCCGAAGTAAGGGATGCCGAACTTTTAGTGCCGAGTTACGCCATTACGCTGCCCAAGCCAGACGCTTCCGGGAATACCTGTGCGCCGATGTTTTTTCGAAGCTGGCAGGCGCGCGGTCTGCTACTCGGGCCAGGCGTACGAAGTCAGGAATATGATTTTCCACTAGCCTCAATTGCGCGCGCCGCATCGGCGGCGCCGACATATTTCCCTTCCGCGACAATCGTCAACAAAGCCGGTCAATCCTTCAGCATGATTGACGGCGGCGTTTTCGCCAACAATCCGACCATGACCGCTATCGTTGAGGCGTACCACCTTTACCATTCTAAAAACATCATGGTGGTGTCGCTTGGCACTGGAATTGAACCGCTCCGCATCAACGCATCCAAAGCGAGCAATTGGGGCGACATATTTTGGGAGGAGCCAATGATAACTTTTCAAGCATGCACTCCGCCAAAACAAAAGGCGGCAGGCATTTCTTTGAACGCCATTTGTCGAAAACTGTTTCATCTTGAAGTTTCCGAAAACTATTTCGTCTTCAGACATCAGTATGTCTTCGCCCGACACAAGCCGACACAAAGGAACCGCATTGCCGTCTGAAAAACGAACTGCATCGCGCGTGAGATCGGAAGCTGCTTCGCGCAAGACCCGTTCAAGACTCGTTTGCGTCGCAAGCAGAAATTTGGAAGGAGAAAAACTTATGTCCGCTAAAATTACGGCCTTGGTGGCAACTGCTGTCCTGTTGGCAGGCACCGCGCTCGCCGCAGCACAGAGCGACACCTACCAGAACGGAAGAAATCAGGTTTCGCGAAACGCAGCTCAGAATGGCAGAGATCAGATTTCGCGAAATCCCGCAGCCGACCGCGCAGCGCGGCGCGATTGGAATAATTGGGATTCCTATGCCGGAATTTATATGGACAACGGGCAAAACGGATGGAGGCCGCCCGGTAGCGGCTACTATGATTTCGCGCCGACACCGGGAGCTTATTATTCCAACGCCCCCGGCGGTTATTACGATCGCGATTATTGGCGGGGCGTGCAGGACGTAACGCCGAGCTTCTCACCCGGCCCGGACCCCTATGCCGGCACCTATTTTTACGGGGTTGCGCCTTGGTAAGCGCGCGCCGGGGGCGCGCTTCGCGAGGCTAGCACAAGGCGAAGCGGCAGCTCATGCGGCGAGAAGGGCGGCTTAAGGCCGCCCTTCGTCGTTTGTCCACGCTTGGTAGCGCGGATCGGAGAAGATTATGGCAGCGCGAGAAGGAGTGGATCTGCCAGATCGCAAAGAAGAATTTGCCGGTCGCCTTCAATCACAAAGTGAAATAGACGCTGGCGGCGCTCTCTTAATGCGCCGATCATTAGGCGGCTGCCACAATATCCGCGCGAGAGTTCGGTCACGCCACAACAGCGTGTGGATCAGAGCGGCCGCGATGTGGACCGCAATCAGCGCCGCAATCGCAATGGCCGAGGCGACGTGGATCGCGTGGGCCAACTGGTAGGCCGGCACATTAGGTGCGAGCGGATACGGCAGCCGAGCTAGTCCGAAAACGATGGTCGGCACCCGCACCGGAGTAGTCGTTGTCATTAGCCAACCTGATACCGGCATGATCACCAGCAGGGCATAGAGCGCCCAGTGAGCAAATTTGGCGGCAAGCCGCGGCAACTGGGCGGCCGGCTCGGGTTTGGGCGCCACAGTCAAGAACCGCAGGCATAGACGAATAATCGTCACGCCGAGAATCGCGACACCGATGCTCTTGTGCGTCTGCGTCAGTTCGAAGCGTCGAGCGGCATCGTCGATGAATTGCACCATAAAGACGCCAAGCCCCAGCGCCCCGAGCACGAGCACGGCACCCAGCCAATGAAACAGCTTGACCGGCAGCGGCCAAACACGGCGAGAGTCATTCATCGGTGAGAGCGCGCGTTTTGACCGTGATCTCGAGCGCGTCATCAATGAGCGGGATCCCGAAAACCATGCCATAGTCCGAGCGCTTGATCGTGCCGATTGCAATGAACGAGATAATACCGCTCCGCGTTGAGCCGTCGTTGTCCACGCTGACGGTGAGCGTGACCGGCTTGGTCACGCCGAGCATGGTCAGATCACCGGTGACGCGCGCCGTGCGCCCATCGACCTTCTCGACAGAGGTCGAACTAAAACTCAGCGTCGGAAATTTATCCGCATCCAAAAGCATCGAACCCTTAACAAATTCATTGAATACCGGCGATCCGACCTCGACCGAAGCCGCTTCAACAGTAAAGCCCGTGAAGCTTTTGGCCGGGCGCTCGAAATCGAGCAGGATGCGGCCGCTGTAACGAGTGAAGTGGCCGTGGGTTTGCGGAAAGCCGACGGCGTCCACTCGGAAAGCAATTGAGGTATGCGCAGCGTCGATCCGCCAGGGTTCCGCCCGTGTCGCCGCCGAGGCAGCCGCGCAGCCAAGCAACGTCAACGCGCAGATCGCCGCGAAATGCCGGAGCGGCGGCCTCGCCCGCGGCGGCAGACGGCAAACGATGAAGGCGCCGACGCCCATTCAACCCCCACTTTTCCTCTTCCTTTTTGCAGCGTGGCCTCGTCACGACCTATGCACGAGTCCGTGACCATTCTTTTCGCTTAGGCAAACGGCTTGAGTCGCCCAGCGAACAGCGCAAGACTCGAAGCCAGTAGCGGCTCTCAGACCTACGATCGGCGGTCGGCCTGCTGCGCTCAATCAAGAGGCCAAGAAAGTATGACAAAGTTCACGCGCCGCAGCTTGCTTGCCGGTTCAGCGCTGGCTGCGCTCTCGGGGCGCGCCGATCCAGCCGCGGCGACCGCTCCGCCTTCCGGTAGCGGGGTGCCAGGTATTTATCGTTACCGGCTCGGAACGTTCGAAGTGACCGCGCTCTATGATGGCATCTGGTATCGCCCGATCACCGACAAATTCATCCGCAACGCGCCATTCGCCGAGGTGGAAAATGCGCTTGCCGCAGCGTTCATGCCGACCGACAAGCTGGCTACCCCTTTCACCACGCTGATTGTCAACACCGGGAAGCGGCTCATACTCATCGACACCGGCACAGGCGGTCAAATCGCGCCGTCTGCGGGAGCGCTTCACGCTAACCTCGCGGCCGCCGGCATAGATGCCAAGGCGATCGACCAAATCGCCATCTCCCATTTCCATCCGGATCACATCAATGGCATCAAGGACAAGGACGATGATCTTGTTTTTGCCAACGCCGAAATCATGGTCGCCGATGACGAATGGAATTTTTGGATGGATGACGCCAATCTAAACGCCGCGCCATCCGACCTGAAATCGGCTTTTCGCAATCAGCGCCGGATATTTTCCAGCATTGCAAAAAACGTGGCGCGCTTTGCTCCCGGCGCCGAAATTGCTCCCGGCATTGTCGCGCTGGCGGCGCCGGGGCACACCCCGGGTCACACCGTGTTCGCCATCTATTCCGGCGATCAATCGCTCCTCGTGCTGGGCGACACCGCGCAACACCCCGCGGTATTCGCGCGGCATCCCGACTGGCAGGCGGCCTTCGATATCGACGGCGACGCCGCCGTAGCAACGCGGAAAAAGATTTTCGAGCGGGCCGCCGCCGACCGGATGCTGGTCACCGGCTATCACTTCCCCTTCCCGGCTTGCGGCCATCTCATCAAAGCCGCGAATGGCTACGAGCACGTGCCGGTGGAATGGCAACCCAATTTGTAATCACGTTTTCTCGAACCCGTCGAAGTAGCATGCCAAGGCGGGCGCGTTGCTGTAGGATTACGGTTACCGTGGAGAGAGAGGGTCCGGCCATGATTTCATCGCGTTTGCTTGCCGCGCTGCTCCTATCGGCCATTCTGGCCGCGCCGCAAATTGCCGCAGCCGCCGGCGAAGATTCGCCGAAGCCTCCGCCGCCCACCAATCAGGGCAAGCAGAACACCCAGACCAAAAAGCCGAAAACGGACAAAAGTAGCTCCGCCGAGGACTTTCTCCGCGACTATCACGCTGCCTACGCGCTGATTTACGACAAGGCGGACTTTGAAGGCGGCATCGCTGCGCTGCGTGCGCTGGGCTACGACGATCATCCTGACGTCGCCACTTTGATCGGCTATGCCAGCCGCAAGCTTGGCCGCTATGACGACGCGAAAATCTGGTACGAACGCGCGCTCGCGGCCGATCCCGACCACGCCGTCACCTGGTCGTATTACGGCATGTGGCAGGCCGAGCAAGGCAACATTCTCAAGGCCAAGGACGACCTTGAAAAGGTGCGGCTGATCTGCGGCACGGATTGCCGCGCTTACAGGATGCTGGAGGACGCGATTGACGGCACGGTGACCTACTGAACCGCTCAAGATTCCCTTGCCGTCTCGCGCAGGATCCAGGCCTGGTAGTCGGGGTCGACGCTCTCGACCGGAATAACCAGCACGGCAGGGGTGGTGTAGGAGTGCATCTCCTTCACCGCCACGCGAACAGCTTCGGCGAGCGCGGCGCGGGTTTTTATGATCATCACCACTTCATCGCCGCGCTCGACCGCCCCCTGCCACCGATAGTAAGACACCATCGCCGGCAATATATTGACGCAGGCGCAGAGCCTCCGTTCCACCAGTGACCATCCGGCACGCTCCGCCTCGACAAGGGATGGATAGGTCGTATAGACGAAAACGGCGCGTTCCATGTCCCTACTCATCATGGTCCGATTCTAGCATTCGCGTGCGTCGGCGACTTTTCGCGAACCCCTAACCGTCAGCAATATGCCACAGCGCCGTCCCGGTTCACGCTACAAGCACATTGCCTTTGTCGCTGGCGATACAGCGTCGGCGCAGCATGCGCGCCGCCGGCTCGTTCGCCGTTATGGCGACGTGACGCCGGAGCGTGCCGACGTGATTGTGGCGCTCGGCGGCGATGGTCTCATGCTCACCACGCTACAGCGGTTCATGAATTCAGACAGGCCGATCTACGGCATGCACCGCGGCACGGTCGGCTTCCTGATGAACGAATTTTCCGAGCAAAAACTCGTTGAGCGGCTCAACGCGGCTCATGTTACCGTGATTCATCCCCTGCTCATGCGCGCGCGCGACGCGAGCGGCCGCATCCACCGCCACCGGGCGATCAATGAAGTTTCGCTCTTTCGCCAGAGCTACCAGGCAGCGCGGCTGCGCATTCTGGTGGACGGCGAGGAGCAACTTAGCGAGCTCGTGGCCGACGGCATATTGCTGGCCACCCCGGCGGGCTCGACGGCCTATAATCTTTCGGTTCAAGGACCGATTATTCCCGTCGGCGCGCCGCTCCTGGCCTTAACGCCGATCAGCCCGTTTCGGCCACGCCGCTGGCGCGGCGCCCTTTTGCCGGATCGCGCCAATGTCACCATCGAGGTGCGCGAAGCGGCCAAGCGACCAGTCGCCGCCGTCGCCGACCACGACGAAGTGCGCTCGGTGCGTTCGGTTGAGATCAGCATGGACCACTCGAAGTCCATGCATATGCTGTTCGACCCCGGTCATAGCCTCGAGGACCGAATCCTGCGCGAGCAATTCGGATATTGATTCGGGCTTACGCCGCCCGCGGCTGTTCCACAGCCTCGATATCCCGGACAAAAATATCGTCATCCAGCATATCGTCCATCACCGCCTCGCCAGCCAGCATATCGCCCGTCAGCATATCGTCGCACAATTGGCGAGCTTCTTCGCGTGCGGCTTCGGTGGCAAACCGGCGCAACAAGGTCAGCAGCGGCGCTAACTCGTCGAGCGCCTCCTTCTCGCATCCGGTGAGAACACGCTCGATCATCCGCCGTTTGAGCCTCGCCGACCCGCCCGGTTCGCTCATCAGGTCGCCTTCGCGCATGGCTTCGATGGCCTGCTTGAAAGCTGGATAAGTCGACGGTGGTAGTCCGGCGCGCTCGAACAACGCGCGCAGGCTTGCGCCGCCGCCATAGTGGACAACCGTTCGGACCCGCTTGGCCGGCATCTCGCTCAATTCGGCCAGCGCCTCTTCGAATAACTTCACATTGCCGGACAGGAAAGCGCGCAGGATCAAGCCGGCAGTAAGCTGACCGCTGGCGCGCAAATGGCTGACGAGCGAGCGTATCTGGGCGGTGGGCGTCTCGGCCGCAACCGTCACGGTCGCCTTCTCGCAGGCTTCGCGGGCAACGACCCGCGCGCGCGCGGCATCCAGCCATCGCCGCTTGGCGACGAATACGACCAGCGTTTCCGACAGTTTTGCGACCAGCGCGAGGCGGGTGGATGGGGCGATATCGTCACGCGCCAGCAGGGCTTCGCGGATCGCCGGAACATGACCGAAACGCTCGACCATGCGGTCGATCGAGAGCGGCGCAATCTGGGCCGCGGAATTTCCCACCAGCACCAGGCAAGCTTTCGCGGCGCCGACCTCGGCAATGGCGCCCGCGACCGATCTTGGCAGCCCGGCGCGGCTCGCAATCGCCGCCTGCACCGGTTCCGGGCCGGTCGCGACAGCATCTACCAAATCGGCATCGACGAAAAGCGGCGATAAGGCCAAGACCGGCCCCGATATCTGCGGCTGATCGGCGGCCAAGGCCAGGACCACGGCCGGCGGGGAGTTCGGACTTGCCGCCAGCGCGTCGGCAAGCGCGCGGCGCACCAGCGGAGACGGATCGTCCAGCACCATGAGCAGAGCGTGCTCGGCGGCCGCCGCATCGTCTTTAGAGAGGTCGGAATGAAGATAAGCGCGGGCGAGAGCGCTCGTCGCTTCCACGCGTTGCGCGGCAGAAGCTGCGCGAATCCCTTCGAGAAAATGGCGAACGGTCATTGTTTCGCTGTCACGCTGGCCTATCCTGCCGGAGATGCTAACGGCCGGCTGTTAAAAAATCGTTCACCATAAATCTTTGCAAAGATTACCGCCGAGATGCCCGCTACCGCCGCCGCAGGGTAGGAAACGATCGGGAGGAGAACCCGCAATTACAGATGACCCCGCCACGCCAGCGTCAATGGCACGACGGCGTGGGATCGTTTTAAAACGTAAAGAGAGATTAATCTTCATGGTAAACGAAAGCTTAACGCAGGGAGACCCGCCATGACGCAAAACACCGCCCAACGGCACAAGCGTGGCGGCCTTTATTATGACGACTTCATTCCCGGCGAGGTGTTCGAGCACCGCTATACGCGGACCGTAACGCAGATGGACAACATGTTGTTCTCGAACATGACGTTAAATCCGCAGCCGCTCCACATCGACCGGCATTTTTGCGAGCACGAGACCGAGTGGGGCCAGCCATTGATGAACTCGCTGTTCACGCTCGGACTGATGATCGGCATGTCGGTGAGCGATCTCACCGTCGGCACGACGATCGCCAATCTAGGCATGAGCGACGTGAAATTTCCCCACCCCGTATTCGAAGGCGACACCCTGCACGCGACCACTGAGGTTCTGGGCAAACGCGAATCAAAATCGCGGTCCGGAGCCGGGATCGTTGAACTTCATCATCGCGCCTATAACCAGGACAACAAACTCGTCGCCGAGTGTCACCGTTCGGCTTTCATGCGGATGCGGCCGAAGTGACCCGGAAAACGGCTTTCAGCTCTGAGGAACCGGTGATACGATCAGAGTCCGAGGCGTGCGAATGACCAGATTTGGCAGACGGCCTAAGCGGCTTTGGCGACCCTTCGTTGGGATTGTCGTCGCTTATGCTGTTGCCTTCCAAAGCCTGCTTATCGCGCTTGGCGGG
>DATNNI010000239.1:0-2621 GCA_035601915.1 Xanthobacteraceae bacterium | reverse complement strand
GTGTTGACTGCGAACCTGCACTTGCTGCCGTTACTGTTGCAGCGTTTCGAGATTGCGGACGTGATGATGCTGCGGCCGCACATCCGCGTGGTTCGCGACATCAACGGCGACAGCAACTGGACGCCCTTTGTCGGCACCATCACCAACACCATGAAGCCCGGCGCCGAAAATCAACTGTCGTTCTCGGAAATCCGCATCCAGGACGGCACGTTGTCTTATGAAGACCCGGTCCGTCAGGCCAAGGAAGCGCTCGACGACATCGATCTGTCGCTGGCGTGGCCCTCGATCTCACGCTCGTTTGCCGCGACCGGGCAATTCGACTGGCGCGGCCAGCGCGTCGACGGCAGCATTTCGATCAGCGATTTTCTCGCCGCGCTCTCCGGCGACCGCTCCGGCTTCAAGGCGCGGCTCGCCAGTGCGCCACTCAAACTCGCCTTCGACGGCACCGCCGCCAACCGCACCAGCCTGATGATGGAAGGCACGCTGACGGTCGATACGCCGTCGCTGCGCAACGCGCTGCACTGGACCGGGCAGGAACCGCCCGGCAGCGGCGGCTTCGGCCGCTTTGCGCTGAAGGCGCGCGCCAATGTGGTCGGCGCCTCGATCGCGCTGACCAATGTCAATGTCGAACTCGACGGCAATGTCGCCGAGGGCGTGATGACCTACGCCAATAACGGCCGCCAGAGCCTGCAGGCGACGCTGGCCGCCGGCGCGCTGGATTTCACGCCCTATGTTTCCACCTTCCGGCTGCTCGCCAGCGGCGCGCATGACTGGAACCGGCAATTGTTCGACCTCAATTCGCTGTCGTCAGCGGATATCGACATGCGCTTGTCGGCGGCGCAAGTGACGGTCGGCTCGTCGAAACTGGGGCGCACCGGGCTCGGCGCCAATCTGCGCGGCGGCGCGCTGGCGCTCAGCATCGGCGAGGCCCAGGTCTATGGCGGCATCGCGCGGGGCTCGTTCGCGGTCACCCGCACCGACGCCGTCGCCGACGTCAAGGCCCAGTTCCAGCTCATCGATGTCGACCTGCAATCCTGCGCCGGCGAATTGTTCGGGATCACCAAACTGTCCGGCCGCGGCAATCTCAATGTCTCGCTGGTGGCCTCGGGCACCAGCCCGTTCGGGCTCGCGCAATCGCTCGACGGCACCGCCAGCCTCGCCGGTCATGACGGCGCGATCGCGGGCTTCAATGTCGAGCAATTGCTGAAGCGGCTGGAGCGCCGGCCGCTGTCCGGCGGCGGCAACTTCCGCTCCGGCTCGACGCCGTACGACACCTTGAACATCGCGGTGAAATTCAGCGAGGGCATCGCCACCGCGCAGGATGTCCGCGTCGACGGGCCGACCTCGCGCCTGACGCTGACCGGCACCGCCTCGGTGCCGTCGCGCGAATACGACCTGAAGGGCGTCGCCAGCCTCATATCGGCATCGACGCCGAACGCGCCATCCGATTTCGACCTGCCGTTCGTGGTGCAGGGCCCGTGGGACGATCCTTTGATCTTTCCCGACCCCGAAAGCCTGATCCGCCGTTCGCCCGCGTCGGCGCCCTTGCTCGAAGCGGTCAAGGACCGCAAGACCCGCGATGCCGTGCGCTCGGTGATCGAGCGGTTTACCGGCGGGACAGCGAAGCAGGTGTCGCCGGATGCGGATGCCGCGGCGCCAGCGGCGAGCGCGGCGCCGGCTGGGGATGCGAAGGCGAATTGATCTTGACTGACACCATCCCCGCTTCGGAGTTCACTCGGAACTTTGGCCGCTATCGAATGCTCGCGCAGCGAGAGGCGGTCGCCGTGTCGCGCCACGGGTCGATCACAGGTTATTTCGTTGCGCCCGACGAGTATGAGGAATTCCGCCGCTTCAAGCAGCGTCGCCGCGGCTTTGCGACGGCCGAGTTGTCCGACGAGAGGGCTGAGGCCATCGGCGCCTCGCGCATGGACGAGCGGCATGCGCGTCTCGATTCCATGCTTGAACCAAAATAGCAGCGTAGCCCGGATGAGCGAGAGCGACATCCGGGGTTTTTTCATCCCATCGATCCCGCATATCGCCGCGCTCATGCGGGCTACGCTCAAGATCGCTATGTGCCCTGCTGCGCGCAAAGGAAATCACATGGCCATCCGGTTTGAAAAGCTCAAGGCCCGCCTGCTCGCCAACCCCAGGGTCAAGGCCGAGCATGACGCGCTCGCGCCGGAGTTCGAGATTGCCGCCGAATTGCGTGAGGGCCTCCGGGACAAAGGCGGCTGTTCGAATGGTGCGGGGTTGGCAGAAACGAAGCGAGCTTGAACGACCGCGATAAGGAGGCGGCTCTGCCGAGCGAGCAATTGGAATTTCGCCGTTCCAAGCACTCGGGCACGGCGAACCAAAGCGGCAAGCGCGGAAGCAGGGTCAATCACCACCTCCGACCTACACAGCGATTTTTTGTGCCACAGGTTTTTGCTTTACGAAACCGAAGTCTGCTTCTCTAATGCCGAATGACGATCCAGCGGCGGTGAGGCGTTGGATATGTCGGACAATCGAATTTGTCCAAGGGCAAAGCAGATGCGGCGCCAACGGATCACCCAGCAAGGCATCGTGTTCGGCATCTTCGTGCTGCTCTACGTCGGCTTTTCGCTGTTCCTCCCGGGTTTCCT
>DATNNI010000238.1:0-2619 GCA_035601915.1 Xanthobacteraceae bacterium | reverse complement strand
AGGCGAATACCGCTTCCATGTCGTGTTCGACCAAAACGATGGTCAGCGTGTCTTTGAGCTCGCGCAGCAATTTGAGCATGGCCGCCGATTCCTCAGCACCCATGCCGGCCATGGGCTCGTCGAGGAGGAGAAGCCGCGGCTGCGTTGCCAACGCCATGGCGATCTCAAGCTGCCGATGTTCGCCGTGGCTCAAGCGGCCGACGCGAACCTGCGCGCGGTCGGCGAGCGCGACGCGCGCCAGCGCCTCGAGCGCCGGCTTGCGCAGGTGTTTGTCATCGCGCGCTTTGCGCCAAAAATGAAACGAATGACCGCGGTGCGCCTGAACGGCGAGCGCGACATTATCCAGCGCGCTGAAGTCAGGAAAAAGCGAGCTGATTTGAAACGAGCGGGCTATCCCGGCGAGGCTGCGGCGATAGGGAGGCAAAGCCGTAATATCGGCGCCGTCAAAACTGATCGTGCCGGCCTGCGCCGAAATCTCGCCGGCCAGCAAACCGATCAATGTGGTCTTGCCGGCGCCATTGGGGCCGATGATGGCATGACATTCGCCGGCAGGAATTTCGAACGAGAGCGCGTCCGCAGTCACCACGCCGCCGAAGCGCTTGGTCAGCCGTTCGACCTGAAGCAGCGAGCTAGCCACGGCGGCCTGCAAGCAATCCCCCAATGCCGCCGTGGACGTAGATCGCGACCAGCAGCAGCATTGGTCCCAGGATCAGGTCCGGATATTCGGTGAAGCGCGAAAGCCCCTCTTCCAACAGCAAAAACGTTACCGCGCCGATCAACGGGCCGAACAGCGTACCGAGTCCGCCCAGGACCACCATGACAATCAGATCGCCCGACCGCGTCCAATGCATGAGCGCCGGGCTTATGAAGTTGGTGTGATTGGCAAGCAGCGCGCCCGCAAGACCGCACAGCGCCCCGGCGATGACAAAGCAGACGAGCTTATAACGAAACGTTGGAAAGCCGATGGCGCGCATCCGCCGTTCGTTGGAGCGCGCGCCGCGGATGACCAAGCCGAAACGCGAATCGACCAGCCGCGTCACCAGATAGATGCTGGCCAACAAAAGCGCAAAGCACAGATAATAGAATACGGTTTTGTTGTTGAGGTCGATCGCGGGAAATATGCTGCGCTTGTAAATGGTGAGGCCGTCGTCGCCGCCGTAACGGGCGAGCCCGCTGGCGACGTAGTAGATCATCTGCGCAAACGCCAGCGTGATCATAATGAAGTAGACCCCGCGCGTGCGCAGACTCAGCGCGCCGACGATGAGCGCATAGAGTGCGGACGCCGCTATCGCGACCGGCCATTGCACGAGGCCCCAGTTGATACCTTCCGCGGCAAGGATGCCGACGGCATACCCGCCGATGCCCAAATACGCCGCATGGCCGAAGCTCACCATGCCGCCATAGCCCGTGATCAGGTTGAGGCTGACTGCGGCGATGGCAAGAATAAGCACGCGCGTGAACAGCGTCACCACGAAGGTGTTGCCGGTGAAGACCGTGTAGAGAGGAAGCAACAGCAGTGCGGCCAGCAGTATCAGTGTCAGCGTGACGCGCGGCGAGATGGAGAAACGCGAGGTCGTCTCGACCGGAGCATCCAGCAACACCATCATCGGGTCGCCGCCGGGAACAAGCCTTCCGGCCGGATGACCAGGATTGCGGCCATCAGCATGTAGATCAACATCGAGGACAGCGCCGGGCCCAACGTTGACGCGGCGCTTCTGCTCAGCACGGCGTGCAGGGCGTCGGGTAAAAACGCCCGGCCGACCGTATCAATCAAGCCGACGATACACGCGGCGACGAATGCACCGCGGATCGATCCAATGCCGCCGATGATAATCACCACGAACGCAAGAATAAGTATATTTTCGCCCATGCCGATCTGCACAGTAAGGATCGGCGCCTGCATCACGCCGGCGAAACCGGCAAGCGCCGCGCCGAGCCCGAATACCAGCGTGTAAAGAAGCTTGATGTTGATTCCGAGCGCGCCGACCATTTCGCGGTTCGAGGCGCCCGCGCGAATGAGCATGCCGAGCCGCGTGCGCATGACCAAGAGATAGAGCATCGCCGCGACCGCCAGTGCAACCAGGATGATCACCAGGCGATAGATCGGATAATACACCCCAGGCAGGACCTTCACCGCCGTCAGCATTTCATGCGGCAGCGACAAGGTGCGGCCTTCGGGCCCCCACACCAGGCGCACGAACTCGTTGAAGAACAGGAGCAGGCCGAACGTTCCCAGGACTTGGTCGAGATGATCGCGGCCGTAGAGTGGTCTGATGGCAATGAGTTCAAGTACCATCCCGGCGATCAAGGACGTCACGATCGCCAGGATGACTGCCACGACAAAGCTTCCCGTCAGAGTGGCAAAGCTCGCGGCAAAATAAGCGCCCAGCATGTAGAGCGAGCCGTGCGCCAGATTGACGAGATCCATAATGCCGAACACGAGCGTGAGTCCGGCCGCCAGCAGGAACAGCAGCATTCCGAGCTGAACGCCGTTGAGGCATTGCTCGATGAAATAGAGCATGCCGCGCTAATGCGCCCGGCCGCTCTTGCAGGGAGCGGCCGAGAGCGACTTTGTCTCCTCAGCTCGGCGCAAAGATTATTCTCCGAGCTTCATCGGAC
>DATNNI010000237.1:0-5063 GCA_035601915.1 Xanthobacteraceae bacterium | reverse complement strand
GCGCGACCGCCGCTGCCACTGCTCCGCCGGCAAGCGCGCCGGGTAATGCCGGCCATTCGGCAGAGGCGATTATTTGCGGCAGATCCGGCAGAAAAACCGACTTGGCCGCCGATTTCATTGTGAGCAGCGCGGAAACGTAAGCGCCGATCGCCATGAAGGCGACGTTACCGAACGACAGGATTCCGGAATTGCCGACAAAAACGTAAAGACCGACGACGGCGACGAGGTTGATCAGCGCCTGCGTCGTGCGCCGCTGCGGAACGGCCGGCGCGAAAGAAGCGACAATCGCTATCGCCGCGACAATCGCCACTAGCGCAACGAGCGGCCACAGCCGTCGCAGCGTTTCTAAGACGGGTCCGCGGCCAAGTTTCACAATCAAATCCTCTCCCGCAAGCCGCGGGCCGGGATCAAACCTTGCGGACGGAACAGCAGAATGGCGACGACAGCGAGAAACACGAAGGCCTCGCGAAAAGCGCGAAGATCGGGTGGTAAAAGCGCTTGCAGGAGAATGGAGCCGGCGCCGACCAGAAATCCGCCTAACGCCGCGCCGGGCAGACTGCCGAGACCGCCGATTACCGTCCCGACAAAGGCGATAATCACCAATTGCAGACCCATTCGCGGCTGCACGACCCCGGTCTGAACGACGATAAGACACGACACCGCGGCGGCGAGGAGGCCGCTTAACGCGAACGCCACGGCGATCACGTTATTGGCGCGCACGCCCAACACGCGCGCCATGCGAAAATCCTCCGCTGCGGCGCGCATGTGCAAGCCAAGCCGCGTCGCCTTCAGAAACCACGTCAACGCGACCAAGAGCACAATGCCGACAACAATAGTGACGATCTGGAGGAGCTGAAGCCGGACGCCGAAAAGCTCGGTCTGCCGGCCGAGCGCCGGTAGAAAATCAAGCCCTTTAAGGCGCGAGCCGACAACGAGAATAAGAAGCTTCTGCAAGAAGAAACTTACGGCGAACGAAGAGATCAACAGCGTGGTGGGATCGGCGTTGCGTAACGGCCGAAAGGCCGCGCGTTCGGTCAATAGCGCCAAAAGCACCGCCACCGCGACGGCGCCAAAAATCATGACCGGCACCGGCATTCCAGAAAGCGCAAGCAACGTGTAAGCGGCGAGCGTGATCAATTCGCCGTGGGCGAAATTGATCAGGCGCATCACGCCGAAAATCAGGCCAATGCCAAGCGCCGTCAGTGCGTAAAGGCTGCCGACGCTGACCGCATCAACGACGATTTGGACCAGGCGCTCCATCAGGAGGCGCCCGCCTGCTCGCGCATCCGCACGCCAAAATAGGCGGCGTCAAATCTGGGATCACGCGCTATATCGCGCGCGTTGCCACTCAGCGCGAATTCGCCGCCGCTCATGACATAGACGCGATCGGAAACCGCGCAGGCGCGTTCGGCATTCTGCTCCACCAACAGAACAGTAACGCCATCGCTTTTGATGGTGTGCAGAAGCGCGTAAATCTGGTCGACAATCTTCGGCGCGAGCCCAAGCGAAGGCTCGTCGAGCATGAGGAGTCGCGGGCGCGACAGCAGCGCGCGAGCGATGGCGAGTTGCTGCTGTTCGCCGCCGGACAATTGCCCGGCAGGTTGATGGCGGCGCTCCGCCAGGATAGGAAACATCGAAAACGCCCGCTCGATGTCATACCGCACGGCCTCGGCGTCGCGCCGCACCGTGGCGCCGAGCAGGAGATTTTCGCGCACCGTCAGCGCGGCGAAGATGTGCCGGCCTTCGGGAACGAGAGCAATGCCGCGCCCGACCACGTCCTCGAGCGCAATCCCTGAAAGCGGTGCGCCGGCAAACGTGACAAGGCCTGCAAGCGGCGGCACGATTCCAGCTATGGCGGAAAGGAGTGAGGTCTTTCCGGCGCCGTTGGGGCCGACGACGCCGACGGTCTCGCCGTCGGCGACTTCGAGATTGAGTCCCCGCACCGCCGTAACTGCGCCGTAGCGCACGACCAACCCGGACACGACCAGCAAAGGCGCGATGGCGCTCATTGCAGGATTTCACCGCCCAAATAGGCGCGGCGCACGCCCGCATTGGCGCGGATCTCATCGGGCGTCCCGGCGGCAAGCGTCTTGCCGCTGTCGAGGACCTGGATGCGCTCGCAAAGGTTCATCACCAGCGCCATGTTGTGCTCGATGACGAGGATGCCGCAATCGTATTTGGACCTGATACCGACAATAACATCGCGCAATTCCTCGGCTTCGGCGGCGGCGAGCCCGGCCGCCGGCTCGTCGAGAAGGAGAAAGCGCGGATTTGTCGCCAGCGCACGGGCAAGACCCACCCGCCGCTCCTCGCCGTAACTCAGCGAGGCCGCGCGATGTCCGGCCTTGTCGCCGAGTTTGAGCTCGCCGAGAATTTGCGCCGCGCGCCGGCGCGCTTCCGCGCGTCCAGCGCCCCGGCTGACATAGCCGATCTCGACGTTCTCGCCGACCGTCAGGCCGCGAAACAGCCGCACCGCCTGGAAGGTCCGCACGACGCCGGCATGCGCAAAGCCGTGCCGGGCCAGTCCCGTGCAATCGCGCTCGCCGACAAAAATGCCCCCGGCCAGCGGCCGTTGAAAGCCGGAAATAACATTGACCAGCGTGGTCTTACCGGCGCCGTTCGGACCGATGAGGCCGAGGATTTCGCCGCGTTGCAGCGACACGCTGACGTCATCTACCGCGACTAGGCCGCCGAAACGGACGGTTACGCCGCGCGCCTGAAGTTGCATTTCAAGCGACCGTGCGGCGGCCGATTGTCATTGCAGCGGTGGAAACTTCTCCACCGAAAAACGACCGATGCTCGCGAACTTGCCGTTGGTCGCTTGCAAGATCGCCATCGGGCGGGTCGTTTGGATGTGCAATTTGGAGGTATACGTCGTCGGCCCGATGACAAGCGATTTCTTGTCGAAGGTATCGAGGGCGGCCGCCACTTTGGCGCCATCAAGCGAGCCCGCCTGTTTGGCCGCTATCGCCCAGGCCTGCACGGCGGCATAGCCGCGCAATCCGTAGGAGACGTCGGCCTTCTTGTTGTATTTGGCTTCGAAGCGCTTGAAGAAGCCATTCACTTCAGCGTCCGGATCGTCACCGTATTTCGAGCCGTAGCTGATGACATAAAAATTGCTCAAGTCGGGCACCGAGCCGATCCAATAATCGCCATCGAGCGATTCACCAGTGACAATGGCGGCGTCAATTCCCGCGGCGCGAATTTGCCGAATGGCGCTTGGGCCGCCGGGCGCGTACGAGCAGAAGAAGACCAGGTCAGGCTTTTTGGGAAGCCCGGTGATCCTCGTCACCTGCGCGGCAATGGAAGGATCGTTGTTGAGGAAGGTGTCTTGTCCGAGCAGACCTTCTTTTCCGGCAAGCTCCGTCCAGCGAGTCGCGAAGCTTGCGCACAACGACTTGGTGTAGGCGATGGTATTGTCCAAAAGGACGTAAGCGTTCTTCCAGCCTTTTTGTTTGTAGGCCCACTCGGCAAGCAATGCGCCCTGCGCCTGGCTGGCGTTCGAAGTCGAGTAGGCCAGCGGTCCCACGCCCTGCACGCCGAACTTTGGATCGGAAGCGCCGGAAAACGCGATGACGTCTTTTTGCTGAGCTACATAGGCGCCCGGAGCGCCGAAATCGAAATCGCTGGGGAAGAGAATGGCTTTTGCACCCTTGCCGATGACGTCGACCGCGCCGTCGGCGCCAAGCGGCGGCTCGGATTTATTGTCGAATTCTACAACCTCGATCGGCTGCCCAAGCACCCCGCCGGCGGCGTTGACGTCGGCAACCGCAAGCTTCGCCCCGGCGATGGTGTCGGCGTCGACCGGCGCAAACCAGCCGCTGAACGACATCACCAGACCGAACACCGGCTTATCAGCCGCCCAGCCGACATTCGCGGTGGACACTATTGCGATGGCGGATGCCGCCAAGGCGGCCATGCCCAGTTTTCTGACCATGTGACTCCCCTACCTAATTCTGCTGTCGAATAGAGTTTTTGATTTCCGATGCGGTTTCTTTGCCGTCGTGCGTTGAGTAGCAACCCGTTCTTTTACCCGCACTGCTGTAGAAGGCCCCGGACCCCTGAACGTTAGGCAAAAGGCCAAACTACTTCAAGCTTAAAATTTTCCGCGGACTGCGATCGGCGCGATTGAGCGCGCCGTTTTCAGACTACCAAATAACGATGCTGGATATCGGCCGATGCCGCCAATGCCGCCGAAGAGCCGCTCCACACCACGCGGCCGCGCTCGATGATGTAGTGCCGATCTGCGATGCTGGTGAGGGCGTCGACATTCTTGTCGATGACCAGGATCGAATGGCCGGCGCTGCGGAGCTGCGCCAGGCATTGCCAGATCTGCTCGCGGATTAAAGGCGCCAACCCTTCGGTCGCTTCGTCGAGAATGAGCAGCTGCGGATTGGTCATCAGCGCGCGACCGATTGCCAGCATCTGCTGTTCACCGCCGGAGAGGAGATTGGCCATGGCGCCGGCGCGTTCCGCAAGCCGCGGGAAGAGCGCGAAGATTTTTTCAATGCTCCATGGGTCGGCGATGCCGTTGCGGTTGGCCGCGGTCGCGAGCAGATTTTCGCGCGCGGTCAGATTGGGAAAAACCTGGCGGCCTTCCGGCACCAGCCCGATGCCGAGCTTGGCGATGCGATAGGCGGGCAGTCCGCGAAGTTCGGTGCCGCTCAAGCGGATCGAGCCCGCCGCCGGCGCGGTCAAACCCATGATCGAGCGCACGGTCGTGGTTTTGCCCATGCCGTTTCGGCCCATCAGCGAGACCATCTCGCCGGCGGCGACGTCAAGCGAGACGCCGAACAGCACGCGGCTCAGGCCGTAACTGGTTTCGACGCCGGTGACCTCGAGAAGCGGTGCGTCAGGCATCGCGGGCCTGCCCGGCGATTTTTTGCTGTTCGCCGAGATAAGCGCGGCGGACGTCGGGATCGTTCCTGATCGCGGCCGGCTCGCCGCAAGCGATGATGCGGCCATACACCATCACGGTGACGCGGTCCGCCAAGGCGAATACCGCCTCCATGTCGTGTTCAACCAAGACAATGGTCAGCGTATCTTTAAGCTCGCGCAGCAAT
>DATNNI010000236.1:0-2051 GCA_035601915.1 Xanthobacteraceae bacterium | reverse complement strand
CAAGCCTCGCGATCACGGCGCGAAAGGTCGCTTCCAAGGGATTTAATCTTAACCCATTTCGGCCGCTGAGGGAACAAACCGGCGGACAAGATACGGCGCCGTTTTGGCGCACCCGTCGCTGCATCTTTCCCGCGCCGCCTGTTTCGTGGTTAGGAAGCGCAGGCGCGATTATTGATGTTAAGTCTTTCCAGAGAACGAAGGGCGTCATGAAAGCCATCCTCTGCACGCATTTTGGTCCTCCCGAGGAGCTCGAGCTTGCCGACATTCCGCCGCCGGCGGCAGGTCCAGGCGAAGCCGTGGTTCGCATCAAGGCGGCGGCGCTGAATTTCTTCGATCTGTTGATCATCGCCGGCAAATACCAGCACAAGCCGCCCTTTCCGTTTTCGCCGGCGTCCGAATTTGCCGGCATTGTCGAAGCCGTCGGCGACGGCGTCAGCGATGTTAAGCCGGGCGACCGGGTGATGGGCGCGGCGGGCTGGGGCGCCGCGCGTGAAGCGATCGCGGTCAAAGCCGCGCAGCTCGTGAAAATGCCTGAGGCGCTCGATTTCGACCGCGCCGCCGGGCTGACCGTGACCTATGCGACGACACTCTACGGCCTGCGTGAGCGCGGCGCGCTCAAGCGCGGCGAGACGCTGGTCGTCCTTGGCGCTTCGGGCGGCGTCGGCCTCGCCGCAGTCGAGCTCGGCAAAGTCATGGGCGCCCGCGTCATCGCCTGCGCTTCATCCGACGAGAAGCTGGCCTTCACCCGCGAGCACGGCGCGGACGAAACGGTGAATTACGCCAAGGACGATCTCCGCGATGCGTTGAAGCGGCTCGGCGGCGAGCGCGGCATCGATGTGGTTTACGATCCGGTCGGCGGACCTTATGCCGAGCCCGCGGTCCGCGCGCTCGGTTGGGGAGGCCGCTATCTCGTCGTCGGCTTTGCGGCTGGAGACATCCCGAAACTGCCGCTCAATCTCGTCCTCCTGAAAAGCTGCGACATCCGCGGCGTGTTGTGGGGCGCCTGGACGGTCCGTGAACCGAAAGCGCAACACGCGCTGATGACCGAGATTGTGCGCTGGTGCGCCGAAGGCAAATTGAGCGCCCACGTGCATGCGGTTTATCCGCTGGCGGAAACCGCCGCGGCGCTCAAATCCATTGCCGACCGCAAAGCGATGGGCAAGATCGTGCTGCGGCCTTAGGCGACTTCTTCGCCGCGCATCCGCGCCAGCGTCTGCCGCGCGGCTTCGCGGTGGTCCGGCTTAACGTGGGATGAGACAAGCTTGATGGCGGCGGCGAGCACGGCGGCATCGTCGCTATAGCCAATGATCGGCAGCACGTCGGGAATGAAATCGACCGGCACGACGAAATAAGCCAGCGCGCCGACAAGAACCGCCTTGACGTGCAAAGGCGTCTGCCGGTCGAAGGCGCAATAATGCGCGGCGATTAGATCTTCGGCGAACGGCAATCGCGCCGCGAGGCCTTTCAGCTTTTTCCAGAACCGGCGGCGAAGTTCCGCCTCGTCGGCGACGAGCCGGCGCAGCCGGGCGTCGACCTCCGCCCAGGCGGCGTCGCCATGGCCGAAGAACATTGTGCTGCCGGCAAATCGCATGGTGATTTGACTATGCCCAAAAGGCGGCAAGGGTAGGGCAGAGCGCGCGGCGCTTTTCAGCCCGCGAACTTGTCCATCGCTTCCGCGAGCTTGAAATCAAGCTCGGTCAATCCGCCGGCGTCATGGGTCGAGAGCGTCACTTCGACCGTCTTGTAGACGTTGAACCATTCCGGATGATGATCGAGCTTCTCGGCGACGAGCGCGGCGCGGGCCATGAAACCGAAGGCTTGATTGAAGTCGGCAAAGACGAATTTCTTGCGGATCGCCTCGCGGCCGTCGGCGAGGCTCCAGCCTTTGAGCTTGCCGAGCGCACGATCGCGCGCTTCAGTGGAAACTTTCTGCGCCATGTTGGAACTCTCCTCGCGCTGGCCGGCGGGATATGCCGTGGCCATTAGATAGGGAGCGAAGACGCAGATTAACAAGCGGCGCGGCGGCCGGGCGCGATTAAAGCTGGCGCGTT
>DATNNI010000235.1:0-18181 GCA_035601915.1 Xanthobacteraceae bacterium | reverse complement strand
GGCGCCGCCGGAGGCAAAGGTCTTGGCGAAAGCCCGGCCGAGGCCCTGGCCGGCGCCGGTGATCACCACGATTTTGTCGGTTACGGAAAATGTGTCGGACATTTGAACCCCTAAACTTTACTTGTCATTGCGAGCCAACGGGCAGTCGCGCGTTTACGCGCGGGACGCGCTATTGCCCCGAAGTGGCCGGCCCGATGACAAGCTCCGCGAAGCAATCCAGATTTGTTAGCTGAACGCTAGATTGCTTCGTCGCTATTGCTCCTCCCAATGACAATGAATTATCACGCCGCTTCGGCCAGCGTGGCGAGCGCCGCGCCGGCATCGGTCGGCCGCCACCATAGTTTAACGCCGAGATCGCGGGCGATAATGCCGGCGGTAATATAACCGGCGCCGCCGGAAATGGCGCCACCCGGATGCCCGGCCGAGCCGGCCATGTAAAGATTCGGGATCGGCGTGCGGTAGCCGAAATGGTTGTACATCACCTGTTC
This sequence comes from Xanthobacteraceae bacterium, assembly GCA_035601915.1. GTDB lineage: Bacteria > Pseudomonadota > Alphaproteobacteria > Rhizobiales > Xanthobacteraceae > BOG-931. The sequence goes on along the minus strand of DATNNI010000235.1, from coordinate 17,693 downwards.
GGCGTTGAACGCACCCATGAAAATGTCGCCGCGGCGCATGTTGATCATCTCGGCGGTGTATTCCTTCGCCGTATAGGCATATTGCCCGATGATGTTGTCGCGGGTCAGGTTCGGGCAATAATGCGCGAAGGTGTCGATGATCTTCTCGGCGAATTCGCGCTTGAAGTCTTCGTAGTCCTGGCCGCCTAAATCCGGTTCGAACGGCATCACGTGCCAGCAATAAGTGGTGTGCTTGCCGGGCGGCGCTTGCGTCGGATCGAGCAGGCTCAACGGGCCGGAGCCGAATTGCACGATGCGCGGCACGCGTCCGGCTTTGACGTCTTCATGGGCTGAGAACAGATCCTCCATGGTCTCCGCGCCAATGCTCCATTTCAAAGTGCGGTCGATGTTCGGATCGAACGAGGCTGCTGCAAAGCGCGGGCTTTCGTGCAGCGCGAGGTGCAGCCCGAACAGCGTCCAGTTGGTGTACTGGAAGCTGTCCAGTTTCTGGAGAAACGCCGCCGGCAATTGCGTCCGGCCGATCAATGTCTCGAAAGTCTGATGCACGTCGAGGGTGGAAGCGACGAAGCTCTTCGCCCGCACCGTGCGGCCATCGGCAAGCACAATGCCGCCGGCGCGGCCGCCTTCGATCAGAATGCGGTCGATCGCGACTTGCGGCGCAAACGTGCCGCCAGCGGCGATGAATGTTTCCATAAGCCCGCGCGCCAGATTGAACGATCCGCCCTGGCAGAGCTGGTAGCCGGTGTCGAGATCGAAGGCACGGATCACCGATCCCATTGGGCTGGTTTTCGACAGCGTGTCGGTGAGCCAAGTGCCGAACAGCGAGACCTTGAACAGGAACAGAAGCTTGACGTGATCGTTTTCGAACAGCTCTTGCACCACGTCGAGTGGCTGGCGGCGGCTGATATCGAGGAAGTCGCGCCCGATCGCGGTCTTCGCCAGCAACGCCTCGCGTTCGGCTTGCGGCAATGGTTCGGCATAGCGTTCGGGCATCAGGATGCGCGCGGTGATCTCTTCGGCGCGCCGGTTCCAGTCGCGAAAGGTTTCGGCGTCGCGCTTGGAGAAGCGCGCGACATTGGCGATGGTCTCTTCGCGGTCGCGGCCAAACACCAGCGCCGTGCCGTCGCTATGTGCCTGGCCGAACTCGTAGCGCGGCGTGATGTAGGTGACGCGGTCTTCAAGGCCCAAATCCTTGAACCACGGCGTTTCCGAAATATGGAAATGATTGATGGAGTGGAGATTGTGATAAAAGCCCGGAACGGTGACCTCTTTGGTGGTCAAACCGCCGCCATACTGAAGCCGCCGGTCGACCAGCAGGATGCGCAAGCCGGCTTTGGCCAGATAGCTGCCGAGAACGAGGCCGTGATGGCCGGCGCCGATAATGATGCCGTCGTAGGTCTTTTCCAGCGCCTTGCTCACGCCGTCCTCCCCGCTGTGCTCTTTCGGTTTGTTGTAATGAGGCCGCTTATTCCCGCGCAAGCGGGAATCCGGCATAGCTGGTAGCTTTACGAAGAGTTTTGCATGACGCTGCCGCTGCGAATGCCGTTTGCTCCGATGGAAGCGCTGTCGGTCGACGCGATCCCGGCCGGGCCGCAATGGCAATATGAGCCGAAATGGGACGGGTTCCGCACGCTCGTCTTTGCCGACGGAAAAAAGCTCGAACTGCAATCGAAGTCGGGCCGCTCGATGACGCGGTACTTCCCGGAAGTGGTCGAGGCCTTGCGGGCGCTGGCGCCGAAAAAATTCCTGCTCGACGGCGAGATCGCCGTTCCCTCCGGCGGCGGCTTTTCCTTCGACGCATTGTTGCAGCGCGTCCATCCGGCGGCGAGCCGGGTCCGCAAGCTCGCGACGGAGACGCCGGCGATATTTATCGCGTTCGATCTTCTGGTCGATGCCGACGGCCGCGACCTCACCGCCGAGGTTCTGGCGGAACGGCGGCGCGCGCTGGAAGTATTCTTCCGGCGCTACGGCCGCGGCGCGAAACTCGTCCGGCTGTCGCCGGCGACGACGCGGCTGGCCGACGCCAAAGGCTGGCTCAAGCGCGTCGGCGCCACGCTCGACGGCGTCATCGCCAAGCGCCGCGACTTTGCCTACCGCTCCGGCGATCGCACCGGCATGCAGAAGATCAAGAACTACCGCAGCGCCGACTGCGTGGTCGGCGGCTTTCGCTACAACGCCAATTCGCCGCTCGTCGGCTCGCTGCTTCTCGGGCTCTATGACAGTAAGGGCCTGCTGCACCATGTCGGCTTTACCTCCAGCATCAAACGCGAGGACAAACCGGCGCTGACCAAAAAACTAAAGGCGCTGATCGCCGCGCCGGGCTTCACCGGCAATGCGCCGGGCGGCCCAAGCCGCTGGTCGACCGAGCGCTCGGGCGAATGGCAGCCGCTCAAGCCCAAACTCGTGGTCGAGGTTTGCTACGACCATTTCTCCGGCGACCGCTGCCGCCACGGCACACGGCTGCTGCGCTGGCGCCCCGACAAGGCGCCGCGGCAATGCACGCTCGACCAGGTGAAGCAGAAGAAGGCGAACCTGCTCGCGCTGCTTAGTTAGTTGTCATTGCGAGGAGCAAAGCGACGAAGCAATCCAGAGCGTTAATCCCGAGCCGGATTGCTTCGCTTCGCTCGCAATGACGGGTACCATCGGCCATGACTGAGCCGAAAATCCTGTTCATCGGCCCCGGCGCCATCGGCGGATCGGTGGCGGCGTGGGTGGCGGAGCATTATCCCGCCACATTCGTGATGGGCCATGGCGCGACGCTGGCGGCGCTGCGCGACAACGGCCTCACCACTTACCGCTTCGATGCGCCGGACGCGACGCGACGCACAGTGCACCCGATCATCGTCGACCGGCCCGGCGCGGTCGCCGACGCCGCCATCGTGGTGCTGGCGGTCAAGAACTACAGCCTCGAAGCGGTGGCGCGGCAAGTGAGGGACGAGCTCGGCGACCGGCCGATTGTCGTTTCCATCGCCAACGGCATCGACAACCAGCTCATCCTGCCGAAGCTGTTCAGTAAAGTCGTCTACGGCATTGCCAGCTACAACGCGCGGCGCGAGGCGCCGGGCGTGATCGGCTATCAGCACAAATTGCCGCTGTTAATCGGCACGCTCGACAACACGCTGGGCACGGAGGTGGCTCTGGTGCAGTCGGTTCTCGCCCGCGGCTGCCCGACCGAAATCGCCGACCGGATGCAAGACGCTATCCACACCAAGATCGTGGTCAACCTCACCAACGCGCTCGATGCGCTGGTCGGCCGCGGCACGCGGCCGCTGTCGAACCCGGCGATTTTTCAGCGGTTGTTGACGCAGACGCTGTGGGAGGGCGTGCGCACCATTCGCGCGGTGGGCCATCGCGAATATCGCGTGCCGGGCATGCCGTCATTTGCGCTCCTGCATCTCACCGCGACGCTACCGGATTGGCTCATCCGTCCGTTATTTCGCCGCCGGCTGCGCGCCATGCGGATGTCGAGCATGACGCAGGACGTCTTGCAACATGGCGCGCAAGCTACCGAGCTTGAATCCATCACCGGCTATATCGTCGATCTTGCCGCGCAGCACGACGTGCCGGCGCCGTACAATCGCGCCATCCTGAAACTCGGCCGCGAAAAATTCCGTCCGGGTTTTGCGCCGGTCACTTGCGAGGAGGTGCTGGCGGCGGTCGAGCGCGAGGCAGTGGCGTAATGCTCGTCGTCATTGCGAGGAGCGAAGCGACGAAGCAATCTAACTTGTATGCTTGGCTACTAGATTGCTTCGCTTCGCTCGCAATGACGATGGCTACGCGGTTGACCGCTCGCTAATCCCGCCCCGCTCTCATAATCGCATCCGCCAACAGCTTCGGATTGGTGAAGCACAGCTCGTGGCTGCCCGGAACCTGCACCAGCCGGAACAGCCCGAGTTTCTGCGACAGCCGCGGGTGCCAAGGATAATGGTGCGGTAGCGAGGTGTCCTCGGTGCAATTGACGTAGGATTTGGCGATCTGCATGTCGCCCGGATTGGTCTTGAGCGAAATCTTGTCGCTGAACGTGGCCAGCGGATGCGGATTGAGAACGTCGTAGGCCTTCTGCGCCAGTTCGGCGTCGGCGTCATTGATAAAGACCTCGCGCCAGATCGGAAACGGCAGCACCACCGAGCCGTCGCCGCGCTGCGCCGCGATTTGATCGAACAGCTCTGCGTAGGGTGGCGGCACCATGTCGTTGAGCGACTCGCCGTTGTTGGGAACGAACGCGTTCCAATAGACCAGACGGCGGATGCGGTCGGCGGCGCGATCGGCCACCCCGGTGATGATCATGCCGCCGTAGCTGTGGCCCATGAGAACGACGTCGCGCAAATTGTTGCTGGCGAGATAGTCGACAATCGAGTTGATCGCCTCGTCGAGCCCGGTCTTTTTAGAATCGCCCGGCCGGTTGCCGGCGATGGTCGGCGTGTACACTTGATGGCCGGCCGCGCCGATCGGCGCCGCCGTCGGTTCGAGCTCTTTGCCGGTATGCCAGGCGCCGTGAACCAGTACGTAAGTCGACATCGTCGTCCCCTCCCATAAAAGTTTTGTCTTTTTAAAACGCGGCGTTTTCGCCGCGCTTAGTCAATCTCAATCTGCCCGACGCGTAAAGCGAAGTCCGGCACGCTGCCCGCGGCGGCACGAATCATCGGAGTGCGGTCCTAAACGGTTCGCATCGCGCGCGAGCAACGCGAGGAATTACAAGTACTTGTCACTTCTTTATTGACGCTAGCTTTTGCGCGATGGTTTTAGGCGTCAAAATAGCGATGGCACATGATGCACTCGTTTTGGCGTCTGAGCGAGGTTGGCCCTGACAATCTCGGGCTCGCTTGTTCTGAAGATGGCTTGCTGATCGGCCGCACACTGCTGATCGAACGGCGCGACGGGCGCTTCGTTGTCCGCGAACGCGCCGCGATCGAAAAGTTGCTGAAACACGTTCGTCCGAATGGCCACCGGCTGATGCCGCGGTTGGCCGCGGTCGCATCGGCCTTGAATGCAGACGATCAGTGCTGGCGCACATTGCGGCAGTTCACCTGAAAATCTCAGACCTGCCAAATTGTGCCGCACGTGACGAAATCGAGCTTTTGGATGTCCTTATAAGATCGGCTGACTGGAATCCCGACCTTCATCCACGCACTGGAACGCCGCCGAATCCGGGTGGTTCGCTCCGACGGGAGGTTCGGACGATGCAGCATCGCCGGTCCAAACGGCGCAAAACGACGATTCGACGGTCCAGTCGGATGCGTCTCCCGGCGCTGGTCAAGACCGGGCCCGATTGCCGCCGGGTAAGCGAATTGATGAACTCGGTGACTTTCTCGAATGGCTGGCAAACGCGACGCCCGCCGACGAGAAGGCAATACGCGCCGAGATCAAGCGCTACTACTACGACGTTGGCGATACCATTGGAGGCAACGCGCTCAACGCTGCTTTGAGCGATGTCCTCGATCCGGACGTCGATCAAAGAGCGCGTCAGGAGATTCTCGATGGTATTGCGCCTTATGCGAACGCGGATCCGGCTGAAGTCGCACAATTCCGCAACCTCATTGTCGGCAGCTTTCTCCTTTTCCCGGGTTTATCGCCGACAGCGTCGATAATTGATGCGCCGTCGCAAGTCTGGAAGCTCGGCTGGGCGGCCCGAGGCATTTATATCAGCGAGGAGCTCGGTGCCGATTTGCCTCCCAATTTTCCGGTAGTCGACGGTTGGGCGGGTGGAGCGGTGACGAGCATCAAGTCAATCGACCTAAGCGCCGCAACCTATCAGGACGCAGCTAGGCTAACTTATCGGCTCAATCGATATATTGATCAGTTAGCGTCATACGAAGGTGGCCAAATGGGCGTTTGGGAAATCGAATCTTCGGCAATTAGTGATCGCGTGCTCAAGGTGGCGATCCCCGAGGGAAGCGTGACGTCGGCCCAGCAAGGAGCTATCCAAGCCGCTCAAGCGCGGGCGCAGGCGTTCGATGTCGATCTTATCTTCGTGCCTTTTTAGGTCACGCCATGAATTGTCATCTCTACCTCAGAAAAGGCATTCTGTACGTTCCGACAATGGGCAAGATGGACGAAGGCTTTTACCGCGGAGTTGAGCCTGTCGCAGTGATTTCTGTGTCGAATTCTGAAGGGGTACGCGAATGCCTGCGGGCGGCGGTCATCCGCGGAAATCCTGCCGTTCCTATGTTGCCGCGACGGAAAATTCCGCCTCCGGTTTTGCTCAAATACGCCGGTGTCAAATCCTGGTCCGCCTTCGAAAAAGGCATGTTGGCTTGGACTGTCAAAAAGCAGGACGGCGCTTTCCGGATCGCCGGGCAAATAAAAAACCCCGACCGAATGTGGCGGGATGATCCGGATCAACTTGTGAACTTTCCACCCGGAGCGTCAGTTGATGAAGTGGTAGATCGCATGATTGCGATCTTGCACGACACGGTGCGAAAGGTTTCCTAAAAAACAACATGGCCGGCGCGAGGCCGGCCATGCGTAGTCGCAAAGCCCGATGAGGGGCGTCTTATTTCATCGCGTCGTAGACGGCGTGCGTCCAAGCGCCTTCCGGCTTCTTGGTGATGACCGGATCGGAGCCGCCGGAAAGAAGTTCGTTGACAGTGTGATCGGCATCCTTGACGTCGAGCTTGCCGTTGTCGTTGCCAAGGAGTTTCGCGATCTCGCCCATCATCTGCTCCTGATGGTGCAGCGTCTGTGCGCCGGTGGTGTCGGCCGCGATCACGATCTTGGCGGCTTCTTTGTCGTTCTTCTTGGCCCAATCCCAGCCCTTCTCCGAGGCTTGGACGAACTTTGCCAGCTTGGCGACGAAAGCCGGGTCTTTCAGCTTCGGCTCCATTGCATAGAGGCCGTCCTCGAGCGTGGCGACGCCTTCGTCGCTATACTTGAAGACCACGAGCTGGTCGGGCTTGTAGCCGGCGTCGATCACCTGCCAATACTCGTTGTAAGTCATGGTCGAGATGCAGTCGGCCTGCTTCTGCAACAGCGGATCGACGTTGAAGCCTTGTTTGATTACCTTGACACCGCCCGGCGAGCCGTCGGTCTTCAGTTTCAGTTTCGCCATCCAGGACAAGAACGGATACTCGTTGCCGCCGAACCAGACGCCGAGCGTCTTGTTCTTGAAGTCGGCCGGCGTCTTGATGCCGGTGTCCTTGCGGCAGGTCAGTTCCAGACCCGATCGCTTGAAGGTCTGCGAAATGTTGACCAGCGGCACGCCTTTCTCGCGCGAGGCGAGCGCAGACGGCATCCAGTCGATGACCACGTCGGCGCCGCCGCCGGCGATAACTTGCGGCGGGGCAACGTCGGGACCGCCCGGATTGATGGTGACGTCGAGGCCGGCGTCTTTGTAGAGGCCCTTCGCGGCGGCGACGTAATAGCCGGCGAATTGCGCCTGCGTCACCCACTTGAGCTGGATGGTCACTTTGTCGGCGGCATGAGCGCCGCTGGTCGCAAAGACGCCGCACGCGAGCGCCGTTGCCAACAATAGTCTCTTTGTCATTGTGGTCCCTCCACGCGTTTAAGTTACCGAGTCAACTCCGATACGACGGATGCCACGAGGTCGTCGCCCGCTCGGCAAGCGCGATGATCCCGTAAAAGGCCATGCCGGCGACGGCGGCCAATGCTATCTCAGCCCATACCATATCGAGCGACATGCGGGCCACTTCGATGGAGATGCGAAAGCCGATGCCGTGCAGAGGCGTACCGAAGAATTCGGCCACGATGGCGCCGATCAGCGCCAGCGTCGAATTGATCTTCAGGGCGTTGAAAATGAACGGCAACGCCGCCGGCAAATGGAGTTTCAGCAAGGTTTGCGCCGGCGGCGCGGCGTAGGAGCGCATCAGGTCGCGCTCGATCGGGCCGGCGACGGCGAGCCCGGCCAGGGTGTTAACCAGCATGGGAAAAAAGCACATCACCGCCACCACGGCGGCTTTCGAGGGCCAATCGAAGCCGAACCACATCACCATAATCGGCGCGATGCCGACAATTGGCAGCGCCGAGACGAAATTGCCGAGCGGCAGCAGTCCGCGTTTAAGGAAATCGCACCGGTAGGCGATAATGGCGACGACGAAGCCGGCGGAACAGCCGATCAGGTAGCCGGCAAGCACGCTGCGCAACACGGTCTGCACAAAATCCTCGCCTAAAACCGGCAGCGACGCGGCAAAGCGTTGCGCCGTTGAAGTCGGCGCCGGCATCAGCACCGGCGGGACGCCGAAACCGCGCACCGCGACTTCCCACAAGTAAACAAGGAACGCGCCGAACAAGACCGGGATGGCCAGGTCCTGCAATGTGCGCGACGTGCGGTCGGTGGCTCGCAGCGCCGCAAGCCGCGTCAAGGTCAAAGCCGCGCCCAGCCAGGTCGCGAGCACCAAGAGCCAATAGCCCCACGACGCCTCGCCGGCGATACCAGGATCGGCGAGCAAATACAGCGTCGCGGCGCAGCCAAGCGCCGAGGCGATGATGCTAAAAATCGCCGACAGCGCCGGCGAGCGCGGCGCTAGCGCAAACAAAAGCGCCGCAACAACAACAGCCGCGAGCAGCGGCGGACGCGAGATTACGGGGAGAACCGCGTCGCCGGCCAGCGGCAATGCCAAGGCGGCGAGAAGCGCGAGCGCGGCGAGCCAAAAGCCGATCGCTTGCCCGCGCGGGATCACGCCGATGCTCCCATGCGCCGCGCCGTCAAGCGCGCGACCACGTCGATGATGGCGATGAGTATGGAGGCGATGATGGCGGCGGCGACAAGCGCGGCCCAAATTTGCACGGTCTGGCCGTAATACGATCCGGTCAACAACCGCGCGCCGATGCCGGCCTGCGCGCCGGTCGGCAATTCCGCGACAATGGCGCCGACCAAAGAAATCGTCACCGAAACCTTCAGGCTGGTGAACAGGAACGGAATGGAAGACGGCCACCGCAGCTTGGTGAAGACCTGAAGCTTGCTCGCCGACCAGGTGCGCATCAGATCGAGCTGAATGGGGTCGGGCGAAGACAATCCCTTGACCATGCCGATGGTGACCGGGAAGAAACACAGATAAGCCGAGATGATCGATTTGGGAAAAAGCCCGCGGATGCCGATGGCGCCGAACACCACAATGATAATGGGCGCGATCGCCAATATCGGCACCATCTGCGAGCAGATGATCCACGGCAACAGGCTCTTTTCCAGCGTGCGCATGTGCACGATCAGTACGGCCAGCACAATGCCGAACAGCGCGCCGATGGCGAAGCCGACGGCGGTTGCCGAAAGTGTCACCCAGGAGTGATAGACGAGGCTGCGCGGTGAATCAGGCGGATAGTCGAAGACGGTTTCAACCAGGTTTTCCACGACCTGATGCGGCGCCGGGACGAGCGGCCGCTCGGCGCTGAGCGTTCCGGCAATCACGTCGCTCAACGTATATTTGATTTCGTTGCGCTCGAAGGCGTCGCGCACTTGCGCAGCGTTCATCAGAATGGCGGCGAGGTACCAGAGCACAATAAGAATCGCCACCACGACCACGACCGGGATACGCTCGGTGACGAAGGCCGGCGGCCACGCCGGCCGTGGCAGAGCGAGCGCGCTACTCGTCATACGAATGACCCGAACGCAGCCCCACGCGCACCCGCTGTGCGATCTTCAGGAATTCCGGAGTTTCACGGATCTCCAGCGTCCGGTCGCGCGGAAAATCGCAGGGAATAATATCGATGATCCGTCCGGGCCGCGGCGACATCACTACGATCTTCGTCGACAGAAAGACCGCCTCGGGAATGGAGTGGGTGACGAACACCACCGTTTTGCCGGTCTGGTCCCACAGCCGCAGCAATTGCTCATTGAGGTGGTCGCGCACGATCTCGTCGAGCGCGCCAAACGGCTCGTCCATTAACAGCAGCGCCGGATCGAACGACAGCGCCCGGGCGATCGAGGCGCGCTGCTGCATGCCGCCGGACAATTGCCAGGGAAATTTGCGCTCGAAACCCGACAGATTCACCAGCTTGAGGTAGCGCTCCGTGCGTTGGCGCCGTTCGCGAGCGTCAAAGCCCATGATTTCCAGCGGCAACATCACGTTGCGCTCGATGGTGCGCCATGGATAAAGCGCCGGCGCCTGGAAAATGTAGCCATATTGGCGGCGCAGCCGCGCCTGTTCCGGCGTGACGCCATTGACGAGAATGGTGCCTTTGGTTGGGCGCTCGAGATCGGCGATCACGCGCAACAGCGTAGTCTTGCCGCAACCTGACGGTCCGATGAAAGAGACGAAATCGCCGTCGCTGATCTGCAAGTCGACATTGGCGAGCGCTTGAACTTCGCCGTCGCGGGTGTGAAATGTCAGCGAGACGCCGCGCGCATCGACGGTCAATGCCGGGGAGCGCGCGCCGCGGGCGGCGGTTGCCTTTGCTCCTGCATCTTCGTTCGGATTGATCGACGCTTGAGGTGAAGGGCCGACGTCCACTTTTTGCTCCGCCGGGCTCGGCCGCCTTACCACGCGCTGATCCATCCTAAAATACTGACAGAACCGCGCGTTCAAGGCGCGCGCAACCTTTACTCAGGCTGCGAGAATATTGGGCGCGGTGCTTCATTTCAATTGCCAATTGTCGGCTGAGGAGCCGGCGTCGGCCTGGCTAACGTTTTGACTCGCGCGATGTTTTACCTATTTTGATCGCTCGACTTCGTCCCATTGAGAGACCGACCGCGCAACCGCATGAAACCCGCGCCCTTTCGCTACGTTGCCGCTCAGAGTGTCGAGCAGGCTTTGGCGCTCAAGGCCGAGCACGGCGACGAGGCGCGTTTCTTGGCTGGTGGTCAAAGCCTTGTTCCAACGATGAATTTCCGGCTGACCCAGCCGGCGATGCTCATTGACATTAACCCGCTCACGGAACTTGCCGGCTTAAAGAACGGTGCCGGCGACAACGTTCGCATCGGCGCGCTCACGCGCTACCGGACTTTGGAGCGCGATCCGACGGTCGCGGATCGCCTGCCGCTTATCGCCGAAGCCTTGCCGCACATTGCTCACCCGCAAATCCGTAATCGCGGGACCATCGGCGGCAATCTCGCGCACGCCGATCCGGCCTCGGAAATGCCGGCCATCGTGTTGGGCCTCGGCGGCAGATTGCGCGCGCAATCGGTGCGCGGCGAGCGTTGGATCGACGCATCGGATTTTTTTATTGGCGCCCTGACGACGGCGCTCGCCGCCGATGAAATGCTCATGGAGCTCGAATTGCCGGCCGCGCCGCCGCGCTCCGGTTCCTGCTTCATGGAAGTGTCGCGGCGCCGTGGCGACTTCGCCATGATGGGCGTTGCCTGCACCGTGCGCCTCGACGCGGACGGACGGTGCGCGCAGGCGCGCATCGCGCTCTGCAATGCCGGGGAAGGGCCGGTCTTCGCCGCGCAGGCGAGCGAATCTCTCGTCGGCGGCGCGATCGACGCGGCGCGGATCGCAGACGCCGCGAAACTCGTTCAGGGGGAAATCGAGCCGGGCGGCAGCATTCATGCCAGCAAAGAATTTCAACGCCACCTCGCCGGCGTGCTGATAAAGCGCACCCTGACGACGGCCGACCAGCGGGCACGGCGTGACCACTGAAACCCACGACATCGCCGTCACCGTCAACGGCAAGGTCTATAAACGCACGGTCGAAGCGCGGTTATTGCTCAGCGATTTTGTGCGCCACGATTTGTTGCTCGCAGGCACGCATGTCGGCTGCGAACACGGGGTCTGTGGCGCTTGCACTATTCTGTTCGACGGTGTCGCGGTGCGCTCCTGTCTGATGTTTGCCGCGCAGGCCGACGGCCACAGCCTCGAGACCGTGGAAGGGTTAGCGCCCGACCCCGAGCATCTCCATCCATTGCAGGAAGCGATGCGCGATTGCCACGGCCTGCAATGCGGCTACTGCACGCCCGGCATCTTGATGACCATGAAGGCGTTTCTCGAAGAGACGCCTTCGCCCGACGAGGCGCAGGTGCGCGAAGCGCTGTCGGGGAATCTGTGCCGCTGCACTGGCTATCAGCACATTGTCGATGCTGTGCTGCTCGCCGCCGAACGGGCGAGGGGGTCATCGAAGTGACGACGCGAAGTTTCGGCGCTCCGGTTACCCGCAACGAGGATGCGCGGCTCCTGAGCGGCCGCGCGCTGTTTGTCGACGATGTCGAGCTTCCGGGGATGCTCTACGCGGCGTTCCTGCGCAGCAACGTCGCGCATGCCCGCATCAATTCCATTGACGTCTCGGAAGCGAGGGCGCGCGACGGCGTCGTTGCCGTCTATACCGCCGACGACCTCGGCGATTACTGGGCGCCGGGGCCGCTGCTGGTCCCCCCGCCGCCGATCAAGGACATTACCTTCAATCAGCGCACGCAAGTCCCGCTCGCCAAGGACAAAGTTCGCCATGTCGGCGAGCCGTTGGCGGTGGTGCTGGCCGAGACCCGTTATCTCGCCGAAGACGCGCTCTCCGACATCGCGCTCGATCTCGAGACGCTGCCGGCGGTCGTCGATCTGGAAAAAGCGCTCGCCGATAGCTCGGCCTGCGTCCACGACGGCGTGCGCGGCAATCTCGCCGCCCTAGTGCGTCAAAGCCGCGGCAATTATGCCGTTGCGCGCGCCCGCGCCGACCGCATTATCAGCCGCCGCTTCCTGTACGATCACGGGGCGTCTTCGCCGATCGAGACCCGCGGCGTCGTCGCCACCTGGGACGATCGGGCGGCTCGGTTGACCGTTTGGGACACCACGCAAGCGCCGGTGTTTTTGCGCAACGGGCTCGCCGGCATGCTCGGCTTGAGCGAGCGGCAAGTGCGGGTGATCGCGCCGTTTGTCGGCGGCGGCTTTGGGCCGAAGATCATGCTGTTCTATCCGGAGGAAGTCGTCATCCCGTGGGCGGCGATGAAGCTCAACCGGCCGGTGAAGTGGATCGAGGACCGGCTCGAGCATTTCTTCGCCACCACGCAAGAACGCGGCCAGACCCACGATGCCGAAATTGCGCTTTCGGCCGACGGCCGCATCCTCGGCGTCAAGGATATTTTCCTTCACGACACCGGCGCCTACAACCCTTACGGCTTGACGGTGCCGATCAACAGCCAATGCACGCTGCTCGGCCCCTATGTGATCCCGAACTACGACAGCACCTTCCGGGCGATCTTCACCAACAAGCCGATTGTCACGCCGTACCGCGGCGCCGGCCGGCAGCACGGCGTCTTCGTCATCGAACGGCTTCTCGACATTGCCGCGCGCGAACTCAATATCGATCGCGCCGAGATCAGGCGGCGCAATCTCATTCCGCCCGACGCCTTCCCCTACGACAACAAGATCATCTATCAAGACTTCGCGCCGCTCTCCTATGACAGCGGCAATTACGAGCCGATCCTCGACAAGGCGCTGGAGATGATCGGCTACCATCACTTCCTCGCCGAAGAGCAGCCGCGGCTGCGCGCACAAGGCCGCCATGTCGGTGTCGGCGTTGTTTGTTACGTCGAGGGTACCGGCATCGGCCCTTACGAAGGCGCCAAGGTGCAGGTGCAAAACAACGGCAAAGTCAGCATTGCGACCGGGATCGGTACGCAGGGGCAGGGACATTTCACCGTGTTCGCCCAGGTCGCCGCCGATCAGCTCGGCGTATCGGTTCGCGATATCGATATCGTCACCGGCGATACCGATCAGTTCTACTGGGGCGCCGGCACCTTTGCGAGCCGCGGCGCGGTGGTCGCCGGCAACGCCGTCAACGAGGCGGCAAAAGTCGTGCGGCAGAAAATCCTGAAACTCGCCGCCGAACATTTCGAGTGCGCCGAGGAAGATTTGGAAATTGTCGACGGCAAAGTGTCGGTCGTCGGCGTACCCGGACAGTCGATCAAGCTCGGCGAGCTTGCGGCTAGGGCCAATCCGATGCGCGGCGCAGTAAAGCCCGGAACCGAGCCTGGACTCGAATCGACGCAATATTTCGGACCGTCCGGCGGCGCCACGGCAAGCGGCGTGCACGCCATGATCGTCGAAGTCGACCCGCAAACCTTCACGCTCGAAGTGCTCAAATACGTCGTGGTGCACGATTGCGGCACCGTCATCAACCCGCTGATCCTTGCCGGCCAGATTCACGGCGGCGTCGCTCAGGGCGTCGGCAATGCCTTTTACGAGCAGCTCGTGTTCGACGAAGAGGGGCAACTGCTGAACGCCTCGCTCGCCGATTATCTGTTGCCGACGTCGCTGGAGGCGCCGCGCACGGAAATCGGCCACACGGTTACGCCGTCGCCGCTCAATCCGCTCGGCGTCAAAGGCGCCGGCGAGGCCGGGGCCATTCCGGTCGGACCACTTTTTGCCCAGGCGATCGAAGACGCGCTTGGACTGGCCGAGCGGAAGATCGAGCTTAACGAGATTCCATTGAGCCCGACGCGGCTGTTCGAGCTTGCTTCTCAGCAACAATGATCCTGGTGACCGGCGCCGCCGGCAAGACCGGGAAGGCCGTGGTCGAGGCGCTGGCAAAAAAGGGCGGCCACGTGCGGGCCATGGTGCGCCGCGGCGAGCATTTCGCCGCGCTCGAGGCTTTGGGCGCCACAGAGTGCTTTATTGCCGACTTCGAGGATGAAGAATCGCTTCGCCGCGCCGCCGACGGCGTTCGCGCGGTCTATCACATTTGCCCTAATGTCAGCCGGGAGGAAGTGACTCACGCCCGGGCCGTCGCCGCCGCGGCGCAGGCGCAGGGCGCCAAGCGCTTTGTCTATCATTCGGTGCTGCACCCGCAAATCGAGGCCATGCCGCACCATTGGCGGAAGATGCGCTCGGAAGAGGTGCTGTTTGCCACAGGTCTCGATCTGACCATCTTGCAGCCGACCGCTTACATGCAAAATATCCTCGGCGCCTTCCCCGGCATCATTACCGAAGGCGTGTTTCGCGTGCCTTATCCGGTCACGACGCGCCTAAGCCTGGTCGATTTGCAGGACGTAGCCGAAGCCGCGGCGTTAGTCCTGACCACTGACGGGCACGTCGGCGCCACCTACGAACTTACCGGTACTGAACCCTTGAGCCAGGTCGAGGTCGCCGCCGCTATCGGCACGGCACTGAACCGGCCCGTGCGCGTCGAAGCCGAAACCGTCGAATACTGGCAGGTGCGAATGCGCGCCGGAGGTATGGGCGAGTACGAATGCCAAACACTTGCCGCCATGTTCCGCTATTACGCGGCCCACGGCCTGATTGGGAATTCGCACGTTCTGGCGTCGTTGCTGGACCGGAAGCCTAACGACCTTGTTGCGTTTTTGCGCCGCAACGCAGCACAAGGCGAGGGCTAGCGCCTACTTACAGCTCGATCTTGCTGTAAATCGTAGTGTTGAGGCCGAGTTTTTCGCTCGACAGCGTCACCGCGGCGGTCACGGTTTCATGGCCGTGGATTTTTCCGCTGGCGAGCGCGGCACGAACAATGCGCTCGACTTCGCGTTGCGTGGAAAAGCTGATCTTTTTGACGAACCGCTCGACCGCCGCCGCAATGGCCTCGTCGCTCATGGCGCATCCCCGAACCGTGGCTCGCTCGATGAAAAGGAACTGTGACATCCGAAAACAAGAAATTAGTTAACGATAGCCATCGGGCAAAAGCGTGGCTGAGTGGTTGGATTTTACCGATCCAAGTTTGGTTTTTGCTCGGCCGGATTTTTTGCCGCGGTGTTATCGATGTCCGCGAGTTTTTCTTTTCAGCGCGGCCGGTTCGGATTACGCTTTTAGGAAGTGGGGCTGGCGGGCATTCGCCGGTCGTAAAGCGTTGTGAGGAGGAAACATTGAGCTACTTTGCTCCTGCCAAGACCGGCCGCGAAAAGATGGCGGCCAGCGGCGCTACCGGCGACGTTCGGCCGGACGAGACTGCCGCGCCGAGAACCTCGACGGATTCGGTTTCCACCCTTGGTCCCGGCATCGTCATCACCGGCAACATCATCTGCGAAGGCTCGACGCAGATTTTCGGCCGCGTCACCGGCGATATTGTGGCCGCGCAGATTGTCATCGGCGACGGCGCGCGCGTTGAGGGCAACTTGACCGCGTTGGAGGTCGCCATCCACGGCGCTTTCAAAGGCACCGTCCATGGCAACACCGTCAGGCTCAAGGGCGCCGCCACCGTCGAAGGCGAGATTTTCAGTAAGTCATTGGCGGTCGAGGAGAATGTGCAG
This sequence comes from Xanthobacteraceae bacterium, assembly GCA_035601915.1. Taxonomy (GTDB): domain Bacteria; phylum Pseudomonadota; class Alphaproteobacteria; order Rhizobiales; family Xanthobacteraceae; genus BOG-931. The sequence goes on along the minus strand of DATNNI010000235.1, from coordinate 1,618 downwards.
TTCGAGGGTGTGTCGCGAAAGCTCGAAAAGCCGATTGATTCATCCGCAATTGCACGGACGCCGACCGTAAAACCCGTCGCCGGCGCCACGACGACGGGCCCGGCCGCCGCGGCGGCAGCTTGATCGCCGTAGAGAGCGTCGCCTTAACCCCTTCGGCTGGCGTCAGACGGCCGCCTGCCAGAAATTGGCGTGAAGCGCGGCCGCCTCATCTTCCAGTAACGGCCCGATCACCTCGACTGGCCGCTGACCGGCGGCAAACACGGTCCGGCAGGGCAAATCCAGCGTGGGGTTTTCCTCGTGTGTGCCGGTGATCGTCTTGAGCCGGTGTTCTGACAGGCCGTAGACCACGCGGCCGATGCCCGCCCAATAAATCGCCCCGGCGCACATTGCGCACGGCTCGGCCGACGAATAAATCGTGCAATTAGCGAGGACGTTCGCGGCGAATTTCTTTGACGCTTGCGTGGCAAGCAGGCGTTCGGCATGGCCGGTCATGTCGCGATCGGGCAGGAAGCCGTTTTCAATTTCCAGCAAAACCTGGCCAAGCCCACTGACCAGAACGGCACCGAACGGATGATTGCCGTTGGCAACCGCGCTTCTCGCGACGTCGAAGCTGCGGCGCAGGAATGTCTCGTCGGCCGCAAGCAATCGGTCCATGGGCGGTCACTTCCTCACTCGGCGGTGCCATATTTTTCCACGATTGCCGCAAAAATACGATCCGGCTTGAACGGTGTCTGGCAGAAACGAATGCCGGTGGCGTCGGCGAGCGCATTGCCGATGGCGGCGTTGATCGGATTATACGGGCTCTCGCTCATGGATTTGGCGCCGAACGGGCCAAGCTCGTCCGAAGTCTCGGCAAACAAGACCTCGGTTCGCGGCACGTCCCCAAATTGCGGCAGATGATAGTTGCGGAAGTTGGGATTCACCACGCGTCCCGCCTCGTCGATCACCATTTCCTCATAAAGCGCAGCGCCGAGCGACTGCGCCACGCCGCCCTCGATCTGCCCTCTGCATTGCATGGGATTGATCACCGTGCCGGCGTCTGCCGCGTGCACGCTGCGCAGAATCTTAATCGCACCCGAGCGCTTGCTTACCGCGATCCGAAACGCCTGCACGTTGAAAGCGACCGAGCGGGGGCTGCCGTCGGCCCTCGCGGTGGCGGAGAGCTGACGTCCGGCCGCGGCCGCGGCGGCCGCAAGTTCCGCGAGGCTGATGCGCTTTCCCGTGCGCGTCGCCGCGCCGGCGGTGAGTGCCCAATCCGATGCTGCGCCACCGTTGCGCTCGGTGGCAAATTGCAAAATCTCCTTACGCAAGGCTTCGCAGGCAAGCTGCGTCGCGCGTCCCGCAACAACCGTGCCGGTCGAGCCATAGGCGCCGGTATCGTGACCGCCGTTGTCGGTGTCGGAGCTCAGCACGCGGATGTGCTCAGGGGTCGTGCCGAGCACGCTCGCCGCGATCTGATAATGAACGGTGGTGGTGCCGTTGCCGTATTCGGCCGTGCCTACCGCAAGCCTGAAGGTCCCATCGGCACAGAGCATCGCGCCGACGTCGGCGAAATGTCCGAAAGGGGGCACCGTGTCGATCATCCCGAGCGCGATGCCCTGACCGACGAGCCACTCGT
>DATNNI010000234.1:0-2064 GCA_035601915.1 Xanthobacteraceae bacterium | reverse complement strand
ACATCCTCATCGGCCCGACCAACGTCACCGACCTGCCTCCGGCCAAGCGCGGCACGGCGATGATGTTCCAGAGCTACGCGCTCTTCCCCCATCTCTCCTGCGTCGACAATGTCGCCTTCTCGCTCAAGATGAAGGGGGTCGATAAGGCGACGCGGCGTGGGAAGGCGATGGAGTTCCTCGAGCTGGTGGCCATGACGCAATACGCTGAGCGCGTGCCGGCGCAGCTCTCCGGCGGGCAGCAACAGCGCATCGCGCTCGCGCGCGCCCTCGTCACCGATCCGCAGATCCTTCTGCTCGACGAGCCGCTTTCTGCGCTCGACCCTTTCTTGCGCGTGCGCATGCGCGCCGAGCTTCGCCGCTTCCAGCGGCAGCTCAACATCCCCTTCATCCACGTCACCCACGGCCAGGACGAGGCCCTCGCGCTGGCCGATCTCGTCGTCGTCATGAACAAGGGCCGCATCGAGCAGACAGCCACGCCGCGCGAGCTGTTCGAAAGGCCCGCCACCGAATTCATCGCTCGCTTCCTTGGCGGGCACAACGTGATCGAGACGCCGGCGGGACCGGTCACGGTGCGCGCCGACCGCATCACACTGCGCCGCGGCAATGGCTCAGGCCCAAACGATGCGCGGTTCGTCGCTGCGGTGCGCGCCGTCGAATATCAGGGCGCGCACTACCAGGTGTCGCTTGATCGCCCGGGCACGGGCGAGCTTATGGCGGTCGTGAGCGACGAGCAGTTCACTGGCGACCCGCTCAACATCGGCGACAACGTTTCCGTCCTCTGGGCCGACAAAGACATTCACGCGCTAGCCCCCGCGTCGTGAAGTCAACGGGGAACTGCTGAGGAGAGAGCACATGTCAAAGAAAATGGACAAGACAACTGGTCTATCCCGCCGCGCGGTGCTGAAGGGCGCGGCCGGACTTGCCGGCGCCGCGGCAGGCTCCGGCGCGATCACCGGCTTTCCAGCTGTGTGGTCTCAGGAAGACAAGGTGCTGCGGTACCTCGGCACCGCGGTCAACCAGTCGGACGACATGACCAAAAAGGTCAAGGAAGAGACTGGGATCACCATCCAGAACATCGTCGCCACCACCGACGACGTGACCAAGCGCGTGATCACGCAGCCGAACTCGTTCGACATCCTGGACACCGAGTATTTCAGCCTGAAGAAGCTTGTGCCTTCCGGCAACATCCTGCCGATCGACGCCAAGAAGATCAAAGAGTTCGACAACATCACGCCAGTCTTCACCAAGGGCCAATTGCCGAACGGCAAGGTCATTGGCGACCAGGGCACCGCGCCCAAGAAGGTGATGTTCGTCGAAGGCCCGCATTCGACGAAATTCTCGGCGACGCCGACGGAATGGGTCACCCTCATCCCGACCGTCTATAATGCCGACACGCTCGGCATCCGGCCCGATCTCATCAAGCGCCCGATCAACTCCTGGGCGGAGCTCTTGAACCCCGAGTTCAAGGGCAAGGCGGCGATCCTCAACATCCCCTCGATCGGCATCATGGACGCCGCAATGGTGGTCGAGGCGACCGGCAAATACAAATACCCCGACAAGGGCAACATGACGCGGCAAGAGATCGACATGACGATGGCCGCGCTCACCGAGGCCAAGAAGGCCGGTCAGTTCCGGGCCTTCTGGAAGGACTTCAACGAGAGCGTCAACTTGATGTCGTCGGGTGAGACGGTGATCCAATCGATGTGGTCGCCAGCAGTGACGGCAGTGCGCACCAAGGGCATCCCCTGCGTGTTCCAGCCGCTGAAAGAAGGCTACCGCTCGTGGGCGTCCGGCTTCTGTATGTCGAAGGGCGTGTCGGAGAAGCAGGCCGACATGATCTACGAGTTCATCAACTGGTACCTGTCCGGATGGGCCGGCGCCTATCTCAACCGCCAGGGCTATTATTCGGCGGTGCTGTCGACCGCCAAATCCAATATGGAGCCCTACGAGTGGGCTTACTGGATGGAAGGCAAGCCCGCGGAGAAGGACATCAAGGGGCCGGACGGCTCTCTCCTCGAAAAGGCAGGAGCAACGCGCGACGGCGGCTCCTACGACGACCGCATG
>DATNNI010000233.1:0-4045 GCA_035601915.1 Xanthobacteraceae bacterium | reverse complement strand
CTTTCGGTGATTTGCGCCATGATGGCGACCGCAATTTCCGCCGGCGAGACCGCGCCGATATTGAGCCCGATCGGGGCGTGAATGCGGGAAATCTCAGGATCACGCACGCCTTGCTGCTTCAATCGTTCGATCCGGCGGCCGTGAGTTTTCCGCGAGCCGAGCGCGCCGATGTAGAAACAATCGCGCGCTAGCGCGTAGAGGAGCGCCGGATCGTCAATCTTTGGATCGTGCGTCAGCGCGACGAAGGCGGTGTACCGATCGATACCGAGCGACGGCAAAGCCTTGTCCGGCCACTCGGCAATAATCTTTACGTCGGGAAACCGCTCTGGCGAGGCAAATGCTGTGCGTGGATCAACGATGGTGACGTCGTAGCCGAGGAGCTTGGCGATCGGCGCCATTGCCTGGCTGATATGGACGGCGCCGATCGCGACAAGCTGGGCCGCCGGAACATGCACCGTGAGAAACACCCGCCCTTCAGCGCTGTCGGCCATGCCGCTTTTGCCGCTGCGCAATCGCTCGGCAAGGAGCGCTCCGAGCGGATCTTTGGCAATCTCCGCCGCTTTGACCAGCCGCTGCTCGGCCGTCGCGATGTTGCTGACGACAATGGCCGCGCGTCGCGCTGCGCGCTCGGTATTCAAAGCGGCGAGGATGTCGAGCTTCATTCGTCTCCAACCCCGTCCTTCCGGAAGCCGCCAACGGGCAGTCGCGCGTTTACGCGCGGGACGCGCTATTGCCCTTTGGGCAGCCCCGGAACGACATTACTCGACCTTCTCCACGAGAACGCGGATGGTGCCGCCGCATGACAGACCCACTTTCCACGCGGTTTCGTCGGCGACGCCGAATTCCAGAATCTTCGGCTTGCCGCTGTCGATGACATCAAGCGCTTCGGTGACGACGGCACCTTCGACGCAGCCGCCGGAAACCGAGCCGAGGAAGTTGCCCTCCTGGTCGATAACGAGGTTGGAGCCGACCGGGCGTGGCGCCGAGCCCCAGGTCTCGACCACGGTTGCCAGCGCCACAGCGCGGCCTTGTTTGCGCCAATCCTCGGCGGCTTGCAGAATGTCGGTATCGGTGGACAGCATGGTCTTCCTCCGGCTGCGGACCCGCTCGTCCGCAATTCGCTATATCTGACCGAATATAAGCATTAGGCGACTTTCTGCATCCAGGCTTTCGGGTCGGCGCCCGCGCCACGACCCGGTTGCATGGAGGCCACCAGCGCGCCTATCGACTCGAGATTGTGGATCGGGCGAAATTCATCGACATACGGTAACATGGTCTTGATGCCGCGGGCGCGGGCCTCGAACCCCTCAAAGCGCAGGAGCGGATTGAGCCAAACAAGCCGACGGCACGACCGGTGCAAGCGATCGATCTCAAACGCCAGATTGTCGTCGGCGTCGCGCTCAAGCCCGTCGGTAATGAGCAACACGACCGGGCCTTGGGTGAGAACGCGCCGCGCCCATAATTTGTTGAAAGCGTGTAACGACGACGCGATCCGGGTTCCGCCAGACCAGTCGGGGACAACGGCCGAACAAGAAGCAAGGGCATCGTCGGGATCGCGCTCACGCAAGGCGCGCGTCACATTGGTTAGGCGCGTACCGAACAAGAACGTGCTCACGCGCTTTCGGGTATCCGTCAAGGCGTGCAGGAAATGCAAAAAAATCCGGCTGTACTGGCTCATCGACCCCGATATGTCGAGCAGCGCCACCACGGGCGGCGGCCTGGATTTCGGTCCGACAAAACGTAGATCGATAAAATCGCCGCCGCCTTTGAAGCTCGATCGAAGCGTGCGGCGGATGTCGATGAGATGTCCGCGCGGATGCGGCGCAAGGCGCCGCGTGCGCACCTCCGCAAGGGGCAGGACCAAGCGCTTGATGGCGTCTTTGGCGGCGGCGATTTCTGCGTTGGTCATTTGCGCAAAGTCTTTTCGTTGCAGCACTTCGCGGTCCGAAACGGTCATTCGGGTGTCGAGCTCGATTTCCTGTTGTTTCTTGAGCTTGTCGTCGAGACCGGAAAAAAGCGCCTCCTGAATGCGCGTGGCGCCGGCTTCCGGGGGCCGCGGCGTACTCGGCGCTTGCGGCAGCATCATCGCCATAAGCTGATCGAGGTAGCCGCGCCGGCGAAAGAAGATGCGGAAAGCCTGGTCGAACAATACCGAATGTTCGTGCCGTTTGACGAAGACCGCGTGCAGCGTCCAATAAAAATCGTCGCTAGTGCCGACGCCGGCCGTGTCTACCGCAGCGAGCGCGTCAAGCACCGCGCCTGGACCCACCGGAATGCCGGCCGCCCGCAACGCGCGGGCGAAGTAGATGATGTTTTCCGCGAGCCGGCCGTTTGTCTCTGCCATTTCTGCACTCACCGCCGCCGCGTACGCGGCAACGAACGGAACCGAATTACTCCGCCGCCCGCATCTCCGACTTCACCTCGTCGAGCAGCTCCTTGACCTTCGAGCCTTCGAGCTTGGCGATATCGTCCTGATATTTCAGAAGCACGCCGAGCGTATCGGAAACGGTGGCCGGATCGAGCGCAACGACGTCGAGCTCGGACAGCGCGGCGGCCCAATCGAGCGTTTCGGCAACGCCGGGCGACTTGAACACATCCTGCTTGCGTAACGCCTGGACGAAGGCGACGACTTGCTCGGAAAGCCTTTTACTGACGCCCGGCACTTTGGAGCGCACGATGGCGAGCTCCCGCTCCGCGCTCGGATAGGCAAGCCAATGGTAGAGGCAGCGGCGCTTGAGGGCGTCGTGGATCTCGCGGGTGCGGTTCGACGTGATGATAACCGCCGGCGGTTGAGCGGCCTTCACGGTGCCCAGTTCCGGGATGGTGATTTGGAAGTCGCTTAAAACTTCCAGCAAGAAGGCCTCGAAAGCCTCGTCGGTGCGATCAATCTCGTCGATCAGCAGCACCGGAGCGCCGGAAGCGTCGGGCTCCAGCGCCTGCAACAGCGGCCGCTTGATCAAAAAGCGCTCGGAGAAGACATCGCGCTCGAGCCGCTCGCGATCCTGCTCGCCTTCCGCCTCGGCGGCGCGAATGGCGATCATCTGCGCGGCATAATTCCACTCGTAAACCGCCGCGGAGATGTCGAGGCCCTCGTAACACTGCAACCTGATCAAACGCCGCTTCAGCGTTGCCGAAAGCACTTTGGCGATTTCCGTCTTGCCGACCCCCGCCTCGCCTTCGAGGAACAGCGGCCGGCCCATTTTGAGCGCGAGGTAGAGCACGGTCGCAAGCGAGCGATCCGCCAAATACTGCCCCTCGGCAAGGAGCGCGACAGTTGCATCGATCGAGGCGGGCAGCGGGCGAGGCAGAGATTTATTGGTCATCAGATCCGTCTAACCTGGGATCAGGTTCGTCAGCGGCGATGTCGGCGGCAGCATATCTGATTGTATGTAAAGACGAAAATGCCCGGCAACAAGTTGCCTGCGGCGGGAGCCTCAATTGCGCGAACACGCGCGGGGAGCGCCGCTAAACACTCAGACGGCAATTCACGCCCGAGGCTCGGCGGCTTTAAATCGCGAAATGACGCCGCGATTTAAGGCACCACGCTTGAGACCGCGTCGACGACTCTTTCGATGACGCTCGAACTCGCCACCGCCTCGGCCACGGCGCGGCGGGCGAGTACACCGACGAGGTGAGCGCGATATTCGGCACTGCCGTGAATATCGCTGTTGAGGCCATCAGCGGGAATGGTGAGGCCTTCAAGCGATTTCGGCGAAAAGCGCTTCTTCAGCGCTTCCTCGAACGAGGGAACGCGGAACACGCCATTGGCGCCGGCGCCGGTGACGGCGACGCGGATTTCGCTGCTGCGCTTGCCGACAAAGACGCCGACAAGAGCGTAGCGCGACGCCTGATTGCGGAATTTCTGATAGGCCGCCTTTTTCGGGATCGGGAAACTCACCTTGGTGATGATTTCGGTGGGCTCCAGCGCCGTCGAGAACATGCCGGTAAAAAATTCGTCCGCCACTATACGCCGCTTATTGGTGATGATGGTCGCGCCCAACCCGAGGCAAGCGGCCGGATAATCTGCGTTGGGATCGTTGTTGGC
>DATNNI010000232.1:0-14856 GCA_035601915.1 Xanthobacteraceae bacterium | reverse complement strand
TTGATCGAACCTACCGGCGGCGTGGGCGAGCATGGTGTAGACCTTGCCTGTATCGGATGTGAGGTAGGTCCGCGCCACCGCGCCCCCTCGTTCGCCGCGCGAGACGTCTTCGAGCAGCCGCTCGAATTCCTGGATATATTGTTCCACGGTCTGCCGGAACTCGGCATCGCCGCGATATTTGCGGCGGATCTCGTCGAACGCGCGCTGCCCTTGCGGGGTGTAAAGGCGGCGATTGAACAGGCCTCGCTCTCCTCGCTTATAGCGCTCCCACAATTCGGCAGCGGCGCCGTTGTCGATCATGCTGGCTACGTCGACGGCGAGCGTCTCCAGCGGGTCGACCTGTTGCGGCCGCTCGTCGCCGCGGGGAACCTCGCGCGCGGCCGGCGGCGGCGGCGCGATCGAGGGACTGTCTTCACGTGAAGCTCGCGTCAGGAGATCGCTCAGCCATCCGCCGCTGCGGGTGCCGCCGCCGTTTTGCTGCGCCCCTGGCGCGGCAGGGCGGGGCGGTGCGCCCGTAATGTCGCCGCGGAGCGCGGTCTGCGCCGTCGAGGTTATGTCGCCGCGCGCCGTGCGCGCCGGCGGACGCGCCGCCGCACCGGTATAAGCGGGCTCGGGTTCGCGCCGCGAAGGTTCGGGACGCGTCGGCTCGGCGGTGTCGAGCGATCGTCCGTGCCGGGCGACGATGCGGTTGAGCTCGGCCAACGCTTCGATCTGATCGACGATCACGCGGCGCATTTGTGCCGCGCTCTCGGCGGTTTCTTGCGGCAGCTCGAAGATGCCGCGGCGCAGCTCCGCCCGGGTAGCTTCAAGTTCCTGCTGCATCTCCGCGGCCATTTGCTTGAGGCCCTGCATAATTTCGGTGAAGCGCTGGGCGGATTGGTTGAACAGGGTGTTCGCTTGCGAGCTCGCTTCCTCGTAAACGGAGTTCATCGTCTCGCTGGTGCGTCTACGCTCTTCCTCCGACGTGTTGCGCACCACCTCGAACTGCTGCTCGATGGTCCGCACGCTGTCGTTGCTGGTTTGCGCAATGACGCCGGCGATCTCGCTGGCCCGGCTCGCCGCGGTGTCGAGCGACTCGTCAAGCACGGTGGAGAAACGCTGCAGCCGCTGCCCGAAATCGTCGGCGCGCGAGTCGAGTGTGGTTACCAGCGTCTCGATGCTGCTGCGGCGCGCCGACACCGATTCCTCGGCGCGGCGATTGCTCTTGTCGAGCAATTCCACCGCTTCCGCGAGCGACCGGCCGTGTGTGTTGAATTGGCCGGCGAGTTCGCCAAGCTCGCGCAACGCTTTACCTGTCACGGCATTGAAGGTGCCCGCGTGCCGTTCCATCATGCTGGTGGAGGCGTCGCTCTTGCTGTTGAGATCGTTCATGGCGGCGACGAACTCGGAGACGCGCGTCACCATCGTTCGCTCGAGCGAGCTCATATTTTCATGAGCGCCGCTAAGTACCTCCTGCAACAGAATATTTGCCTCGCGCAGCCGCTCGAACAAGCCGGTGGTATCGGAACGCAGCATGCCCTGGGTCTCGAGCATATCGGCCAAAGTGGCCGAGGCGGACTGCTTGGATTGCTCGATCGCCGACTTGGTCGAGCTATGCAGGTCTTCGAGCGTGCGCGTGACCGTCGTTCGCGCGGTTTCGCTCACGGTCTGAGCGCCTTCCTGCAATTGTCCAAGCGTCCGGGTCATGGCGATGGTCGCCGTTTCACTAGCTTCGTTGATGAGCCGGGCGATCTCCTCGCTGTTATCCATCATCGTTTGGGTAAAGACGAAGCTCTTCGCCTCGATCGATTTCACCGCCTGGTCGGTGATGCGGCTGACCTCGCCGGCAAAGGCCTCGCCTTTGCCGGACAACGCCGCCAGCAGGCCGTTCGATTTTTCGTCGAGGATGCGCGACATCTCGCCGACGTGCCGCGAAACGGTGGCGGTGAACTCTTCCGCCCTGCCGGTAACGTTGCGCGCAACGTCGGCGCTGATGCCGGTGAGCGTGCGCTCGGCCTCCGCCGCGCTGCGGCCGATCGATTCGGTGGTCTGGCTTGAGGCGCGGGTAACATTTGACGTTATTGCAGTAAGGGCGCGCTCGGCCTCGGTAGCGCTGCGACCGATGGCTTCGGTAGTGGCCGCGGCGGTTCGGGATATGAGCTGCGTTGCGGTCGACGTTGTCGTCCCGATCGAATCATTGGCCGCCGTGGCGCTCTGATTGATGGTGTTGCTCAGCGCGCCGGCGCTGCGGTTGAGCGATACGGTTGCCTCGGCTGCGCTGCGATTAAGCGCTTCGGTTGCCGCGGCGCTCGCCGCCGCGCTTTTGGTCAACGCATCGACGGTCTTGGTGGCAAGCTCGCCCAGCGCGGCTTCGGCGCTTCCGGCATTGGTTTTGATCGCCGTGGACAGCTCTTCCATCCGGGAATTAAGGAGATCTGCGGCTGCCCGGCTGCGCACGTCGATTTCCTGGGTCACGGCCTGCGCGCGGCCGACCAGCAGCTGTTCCAAGTGGGCGATGCGGCTATCCAGCGTGTTGGCCACCCGGAGCGCTTGCGTCCCCAACGTCTTGTCGATGTCGGCAGCACGTTCGCTGATGGCGCTGGTCAACTGCGCGCCGCGCGTGTCGATGACGTTCGTCACCTCGTTGGCGCGCTCGCTTATCGCGGTCGTCAGTTTCTCACCGCGTGCGTCAATGACTCCGGTAACATCGGCGATGCGTTTATCGACCGCGGTGACAACTTCACGGCCGCCGTCGGTCAGCGTTTTGGCGATGTCGAGCACTCGGGCGGACAGCGCCTCGTTCAAAGTTGCGGTGCGCTGATCGAGGGTTTGCTGGAACTGGACCAACCGGCCATCGAGCCCGGCGGCGATTTCAGTCGCCTTCGCCGTTACCCGGTTATCGAAGCTGTCGACGTAACTGCGCATCGATTCAGAGACGTCTTGCGTTCGCGCGCCGAGCCGCTCGACCAGTTCGGAACCATAAGTCTTCACCGTTCGATCGAATTCGGCGAGGTGCCGAGTGATCAGGTTGCCCAGCGTCGAAGAATCGCGAGTGATCTTTTCGCCGAGTTCGGAACCGGAATGGTTCAGCATTTGCTCGAACGCAGTGAGCCGCGTCGACAACAATTCCCGCAGTTGATCGCTGTGGGTGGTGACGACATTGGCCACATGCTCAGCGCTTTCCTGCAACGTATCGGTAATGGCGGCGCTGCGCGAATTGAGCGATTCGGAGACGCTCGCAGCGCTTGTCCGCAGCGCTTCGGTCACCTCGGTGCCGCGCGAAACGAGTTCGTTGGCGAGACGATTGCCGGAGTCCTCGAGCCGCTGCGCCACCTCGTTGGTGCGCTGATTGAGATCGATGATCAATGAATCGCCGGACGCCCGCAGCGTCGAGTTGACCGCGTCGGCGCTGGTGGCGATCGTGTCGGCAAGCTGGCTGGAAGTGTTGACGATGGTATCGGTGAGCTCCTGCGAGCGTCCGACCATCATGTCGACAATGGCGAGCGATTTCTCCGAGAAGCCGTCGGTGACCTGATCGAGCCGCGAAGTCATCATGTCTTCGAGGCCGCGCGCGATCTGCGCGAATTCTTCGCCAACGTGGTCGGTCTTGAAGTTGAGCCCGGCGGTAAGTTGGTCCGCCGCGGAGGTGATGGCGGTGGCGGTGTCCTCGCTTGCCGTCTCCAGGCGCACGAGCAGATCTTCGCCGCGCTCGCTCAGCTGCTGGATCATATTGTCGCCGATCTGGCCGAGCGCCACGGTTATGTGCTCGCCTTTTTCGGCCAATGACTGGGTAATGCGTTCAGCAGCGGCGTTGACCTGCTGGCCGACGAGATCGCTGATGGTGGAGAGATCTTGCGTCAGGTCGATATGCACGTTGCTGACCGCTGAACGCACCTGTTCGGCTTGTCCGACCAGTGTGTCGCGCTGGTTGGCGAGCTCCTGCAGCAAGCCGCGGATGCGGACCTCGTTATCGCTGTAAGTGCGCTCAAGCGCGGCAACCTCGTTGTGAACCAGCGCTTCGAGCTCGCTGGCGCGCGCCAGCGCGCGCTCAACGCCGTCGCCCATAGCCGCCACCTCGCGGCGCACCGCCTGTCCGACGGTCACGACCGAGTCACGCGCTATTCCTTCGGGCTCGCCGAGCTTCAAGGCCACTTTCGCCATCGATTGCGCGATCACGCGCAATTCCTGCGCGCGCCACGCCATATGGGCGACACCGAAAAAGAAGATGATCGGCAGGAGCGCGGCAGCGCCTAGCGCGACGAACAGCGCGGTCGGCGGGTGACCGGGACCCAGCGTGCTGCTCAGGTCCGACAAATAGAACCACCCCAACGCGGCGCATCCAATCAGCCAGGCCGCGGAAAACAGCGAGGCGACGACAAATGAGGTGCGGGCGGGGCGCTGCTGCAGAAGCTGAAGCACCTGGCCGATCGACTGTTGGTCGTCGTTGGCGGGGAAAGCGTTGGGATTGCTGCCGCGAGCTGAAATTTCCTCCGCGTCGAGCACTTTTTTGCCCAGAGGAGAAGCAGTCGTTTTGTCCCACCGGTCAGCGTCGCCTGGCGCGCTATCGCCGCGCTTTCCCGGCTCGGCCTCGTCGTCGCGAACCTTAAGCGCTTCCTGAATCGCCGATAGCGCTGCTTCGGTCGGATCCGCTACCTTCTTGGTGGTATTGGCCATGTGGGTCGTAGCCTCGCATGTTACGCCGCAGGCCTTCGGCCTAAGCAAAGCCTAGGCCGCGCCAAGGCGCGCAGTCGTCTAAGTCCTCATCGGCCACACACTTGGGCGGCCCGCCCTCACGTCATGCTGCCGTAGCGCATCCTATCGGTCTGGCGCATCAAAAGAAACCCGGATGGTAACCACCTTTTAATCATCGTTAACGATTTGGTTACCATGATCGAATTGCCTTTGGCATCAACCGCAAAGGTCATTTTCTGGCCAACAATAAGGCCCGTCTGGGACATCAAGGCGCGGCGGTGTCGATGCCGCGGTCGGGGCAGGCGCACCCGCCCACGCAGATGCGCTCGGTTGAAGGTCGTTTCGCCGAAGGGAGTAAGAAGTTACTCACCATCGGAGCGAACCGAGGCGCCTCGATCGCGGTCCCGGCGGCCTAGATTTACCCGGCTTTCGGAACTCCAAGCGGAAGATACCGCCGCGCACGAAAAAAAACCAAAGCGCGGGCGGGAGAGGTTGTCATGACAAAGCATGGGAGGGCGGCTGACGACGTCCTCGATGAGCATCACTTGAGACGGATGACGCTGGGCGATCAAAGCCTTGAACGCGAAGTTTTGCAGGTTTTCGCCCGCCAAATAACGCTGATACTGAAGCGGATCGCATGCGCCGAGCCCGCCCACGCGGCTGCGGCAGCGCACACGCTCAAAGGGTCGGCGCGAGGGCTGGGCGCCTGGCGGGTAGCCGAAGCCGCCGAACAATTGGAGCAGGCCGCCGCCGGTCTCGGCGATTTGCACGAGGCCATCGCCGAGCTCGAGATCGCGTCCAATGAAGTGTGTGCCGTTATCGAAGCGCGTTTGCAGGGCGGAGCTACCGAGACCTTCGCGCTCTACGGTCTCGCAAGCTTTTATCCCGCCGCGTAAAGGGTTGCGGCTGGCGCGTCGCTGCGGGAGCAGTTAGAAGACCCGGGCGGGCCTCTATCGTCGGTTCTTCGCAGTCTCGGCCCGGCATCCTCTGCAACCTTATGGTCAAAATCACTTTTATCGACGCGGCAGGCGTTGCTCGAACGGCCGATGGTGAGGTGGGGTCGACCGTCATGGAGACCGCGATCAACCACGCGATTCCGGGAATCGAGGCTGAATGCGGTGGCGCATGCGCGTGTTCGACCTGCCACGTCTATATCGATCCCGCTTGGCAGGAAAAGGTTGGGGAACCCTCGCCGATGGAAACGGATATGCTCGATTTCGCTTACGGCATTCAGCCGAACTCGCGGCTGTCGTGTCAGATCAAAGTGAGCGAAGAGCTCGACGGCCTCGTGGTGCGCACCCCAGAGCGGCAAGCCTAGCCGGTACGAATCCCGAAACCACGGGACGCAACCCGGCCATTCACGTTCGGAACAATCGGGGTTTGTCGGCACTTCCCCCGGACCGCCGAGCGGGCTAGACACACGCCAACTGTGCGGACTTTGTCCGCCAGCTTAAACCTCAAAACCACACATGAGCGATCGCGGATTTCAAATGAGTGAGACTATCAAGACGGACGTAGTGATCATCGGTGCGGGTCCCATCGGATTATTTGCGGTGTTCGAGCTCGGACTGCTCGACATGAAAACGCATTTGATCGACATTCTCGACAAGATCGGCGGACAGTGCGCGGAACTCTATCCGGAAAAGCCGATTTACGACATTCCCGGTATTCCCTTTACCAGCGCGCAAGGACTTGTTGATGCGCTGCTGCAGCAAATCAAACCGTTCAATGCGCAATTTCATTTGAACGAGATGGTCGAGAAGGTCGAAAAGATCGGCGATCCGCTGTTTCGCATTACTACCGATCAGGGCAAGATGTTCGAGAGCAAGGTCGTGGTGATCGCCGCCGGCGGCGGCTCGTTCCAGCCGAAGCGGCCGCCGATTCCCGGCGTCGAACCGTACGAGGGCACATCGATTTTCTATTCGGTGCGCAAAATGGAGGCGTTTCGCGGCAAGCGCCTCCTCATCGTCGGCGGCGGCGACAGTGCGCTCGACTGGACGCTCAATCTTGCGCCGATCGCCGAGCATTTGACGCTGGTGCACCGGCGCACCGAATTTCGCGCCGCCCCCGATAGCGTCAACAAGATGATGGCGCTGGTCGGCGAGGGCAAAATCGATTTTCTGCTCGGGCAGGTGACCGCGCTGCACGGCGACAACGGTCAACTCAACAAAGCGACGATCAAGACCAACGACGGCTCCGTCATGGAGCTCGCCTGCGACACGCTGCTGCCGTTCTTCGGCTTGACCATGAAGCTGGGTCCGGTCGCCAATTGGGGTTTCGAACTCAGGAACAACGAGCTTATTCCGGTTGAGACGGCGGCTTTCGAGACCTCGACGCCCGGCATTTTCGCAATCGGCGATATCAACTGGTATCCGGGAAAGCTTAAACTCATCTTGTCCGGATTTCATGAGGCCGCATTAATGGCTCAGAAGGCACACCACTACTGCCATCCGGACAAGCGGCTGGTGTTTCAGTACACCACATCGTCCACGAGCCTGCAGAAGAAGCTTGGCGTGGCGCCGGAGCCGAAAGCGAAGCAACCCGCCTAGGCCCAGACGTTATCCCGCCGGGATGCAAGGACAGCCTAGAGGCGGTAATGCGCGACGCGTCGATTACGACCACATGCTGCGTTACCGGCGGCGGGCCGGCTGGAATGATGCTGGGCTTTCTTCTCGCCCGCGCCGGCGTCGACGTCGTCGTTTTGGAGAAGCATGCCAATTTTTTCCGCGATTTTCGCGGCGACACCATACATCCCTCGACGCTCGAGTTGATGTATGAGCTCGGTCTACTCGACCGGTTTCTCAAAGTCCCGCATCAGAAACTCGAGCGGCTCGCCATTCAGGTCGGGGACACGCGCCTGCAGATGCTCGATCTGACCCATCTGCCGACGCAGTGCAAATATATCGCGCTGATGCCGCAATGGGATTTTTTGAATTTCCTCGCCGAATGCGGCAAACGCTACAAAACTTTCCACGTGCGAATGGAGACCGAGGCGACAGATTTGATCGAGGAGAACGGCCGCGTTGTCGGCGTTCGCGCCAACGGCCCCGACGGCGAATTGGCAATCCACGCCGATCTAGTCGTCGCTGCCGACGGGCGGCACTCGACGCTTCGCGCGCGCGCCGGCCTGCAAGGCGACGATTACGGCTCGCCGATGGACGTTCTTTGGTTCCGGCTCACGCACCGGCCGACTGACGAGCCGGAGATGTTCGGTCATATCGAGATGGGGGCGATGCTGGTCATGATCGACCGCCGCGATTACTGGCAGTGCGCCTTTGTCATTCCCAAAGGCGGAATGGATCGGGTCAAAGCGGGCGGACTAGACGCATTTCGTGCGCGGGTCTTGAAAATGTCGCCGTATCTTGCGGACCGCATAAACGAGCTGAAGAGCTGGGACGACATCAAGCTTCTCAGCGTTGCCGTCGATCGGTTGCGGCAGTGGTGGCGGCCGGGCCTTCTCTGCATCGGTGATGCTGCGCACGCCATGTCGCCGATCGGCGGCGTCGGCGTCAATCTTGCCGTCCAGGACGCCGTTGCCGCGGCCAACCGGCTTGCGGCCCCGCTGAAAACCCGGACGCTGGGCGACAACGACCTGCAGGCGGTTCAAGACCGACGCACGCTGCCTGTGCGTCTCACCCAAATGCTGCAGCTCACCATGCAAAACCGGATTATCGGTCCGGCGTTGTCGGGCACGCACCCGAAGCCGCCGCTCCTGTTCAAGCTGTTTGACGCGATCCCGGTTTTGCGCCGGATTCCCGCCCGCGTTCTCGGCCTCGGCTTCAGGCCGGAGCACATCCACACACCGGACATATTGTCCGCGCCCTAAATCAACGGCACAGCACGCGCCGGGCCGGGGATTCGCGCGGGCCTTGAATGGCTGGCGTTGTCACTCCATTTGCGGACGAACAATTTCGAAAACCGGAATTGCACCGGGGACAGCCGCTATGACCACGATCGAGGAGCAGAAACCGGAGAGCCGCCCGTTTGAGGCCGATGTCGCCAAGCTGTTACAGCTCATGGTGCACTCGGTTTATTCGGAGAAATCGGTCTTTCTTCGCGAACTGATTGCCAACGCCGCCGATGCTTGCGAGCGCTTGCGCTATGAGGCGATCGCCGCACCGGCGCTTCTCGGCGACGATCCGAAGCCGCGCGTTACCATCTCGCTCGACGCCGACAAGCGGCAACTGACGGCCGAGGACAACGGCATCGGCATGGGCGGCGAAGAGATGGCGGAGGCGCTGGGCACGATCGCGCGTTCCGGCACCAAGGCTTTTCTGGATCGCCTCGAGACCGCGCAGAACGAGGAGGACACCGCGCTCATCGGCCGTTTCGGCGTCGGGTTTTACTCGGCTTTCATGGTGGCGGAACGCGTCGAGGTGATCTCGCGCCGGGCCGGCACCGATTTGGCCCATCTTTGGTCCTCGGACGGCAAAGGAAGCTTCTCGCTCGTCCCCGCCGATCCGACCGCAATCGAAGCGCCGCAACGCGGCACGCGCGTCGTGCTGCATCTCCTGGAAGAGGCCAAAGAATACACCGAGCGAGGGACGATCGAGCGGCTAGTTCGCGCGCAATCGGGCCACGTGCCGGTGCCGATTATGATTGTCGAAAAGCCGGGCGCGGAGCCGGCGGAAATCACCGACGGAGCGGCGCTTTGGGCGAAGCCGAAAGCTTCGATCACGGCCGCCGATTACACGGATTTTTACCGCAGCATCTCCGGTCAATTCGACGAGCCGGCGCTGACCATTCATTTCCACGCCGAAGGGCGGCACGATTACACTTCGTTGTTCTTCGTTCCGGGTTCGCGGCCGTTTGATTTGTTCGATCCCGACCGCAAGGGGCGGGTGAAGCTTTACGTCAAGCGCGTATTCATTACCGACGAAGCCGATATCTTGCCGCGCTACCTGCGTTTCGTTCGCGGCTTGGTGGACAGTGCCGATCTGCCGCTCAATGTGTCGCGCGAAAAAATTCAGGAAAGTCCGCTGCTCGCCGCTATCAGAAAAGGCGCGACCAGCCGCGTGCTCAGCGAATTGGAGCGGGTGGCCGAGAAGGAGCCGGAAAACTACACCAAGATCTGGGACACGTTCGGCGCGGTGCTTAAGGAGGGACTCTACGAAGATTTCGAGCGCCGCGACGCGCTGCTGGCGCTGGCGCGGTTTAAGACGACGGGCGCCGACGGATGGCGCAGCCTCAAGGATTATGTCGGCACCCTCAAATCCAATCAAACGGCAATCTACTACGTCGCCGGCGACGACATCGAGCGGCTGAAGTCTTCGCCGCATCTGGAAGGTTTCCGTGCGCGCGGCATTGAGGTGCTGCTGTTACCCGATCCGGTCGACACATTCTGGACGATGTCGTCACCCGGCTACGACGGCAAGCCGTTCAAGTCGGTGACGCAAGGTGCGGCGGATTTGGCGCTGGTTCCATTAGTCGACGCCAAGGAGCAGGCGGCGCCGGAATTGCAGGATGCGGTCAAAACGTTTCTGGTGTTCGTGAAGAATACGCTCGGCGATGCGGTGGACCAGGTGCGCGCCTCGGAACGGCTCACCGACAGTGCGGTTTGCCTGGTTGCGTCCGACAAGGGTCCCGACCGGGCGCTGGAAAAGCTGCTCGCCGGCGCGGGTCGGCTGGATGCCGCGTCCAAGCCGATCCTGGAAGTCAATCCACGGCACGATCTGGTGGCGGCGCTCGCGGCGCTCGGCGAAGACCGGCGAACCTTGAAAGAAGACGCGGCGCATCTTTTGCTCGACGAGGCGCGCGTGCTCGAAGGCGACCGGCCGGCGGACCCAAAACTATTTTCCGAGCGCCTGGCGCGCGTGCTCGCGGGTTCTGCGGGGAAGCGCGACTAGGGTGTGAACCCATAAATTCAGAGCGGTCGGCGGACGTCCGCTTTGTCGCGCATAACGGCCTCAATTCCGGCGTCGCGCTATGTCCGCAAAGTGCCAAAAGCAGACTTTGTTCCGATTACGTGCTTGAAGGAAAGACCGCCTTACGGCGGTCCTCCAATTGTGGAGCGCGATTTGTCTGTTCAGCGGTAGCGGACCCGCCTTCACCATGCGGCGTTTCCGAGGAAACCGACGTCCGAAGCTTCCCGATCGGCAATTCTCACAACCATCGTCTCCGCGTCACCCGTTACGCGTCCAATTCCTCTTGCCCCGCAACGTGTCGAGCAGTTCCTGCGATCCGATCATCATCCATTGCTAGAGTGCGTCGAAAAGAAGTGAATGGGAGATTGATTGGTTCCACAACAACTCAGAAGCCGAGGCAGGTGCGTGGAAACTAGCGGGATAATCGACTATTCAAGCAACCGCCGGCTGCGCAGCCGGCCGGGGCGACCCCGTCGTTTTCGTGACGTCGCTGGCGATCGAAAAGATTTTTTCGACTGTCCCGCGCAGCGAATGCTCTGCGAGAGCGCTTTTATCCGAAAACTCTGTATGAGCTGCCTCTGTCGTGTTTCCCAAAAGCGCTATCAGCACGGGCGTATCGGAAGTTCGACGGCGGATACGCCTCACTGCATACCGAATCTGCGCGGATGAAGGATTGCCGACGTAACAGAGGCAAATGAGGGCGACCCCTTCGGTCTCCCAGCCTGTTATTCGCGAAATGGAAAGCGCGTCGGCGTGTTCGACCCGAGCACGAATGCCAAGGCGTTTAAGAAGGTGGGCGATCATCAACGCAGCAGCTTCGTCAAGCTGACCGAGACCTGGAATACATAAAACGGGTGTTCCGACTTGCCATCCTGCCTGCAGCGTTCCGATGGTCGGTCGATCCTCGGCTCTTTGAAGCTGTGCGAGAGGCAGCTCTCCAGTTAGTGGACTGATTTCTTCTCTTACAATTGCGTTTTTATCCTGATGGATTTCCAAATCGTCAACAATCTCAACAACTGCGTCGCGGACCCGCTGCATTCGCTCGTTATCAAGCAGTCCGCGTTCGGCATCATTTTGTGCGAGCTGTAGTCCTCCAAGGAGGATTTCATCATAGAACGCCGCGAGCGTATTTTCCTGCAAGAATATCTCTGCTTGTTCGGCGGCCTCTACCGGATCGCGGGCGAGCATACGCTGGTAAATCAATTCGGCCGGCTTTAAAGGAGGCTCGTCGCCGAACATAACTTCTAGAAACTTTAATTGTTCGACGTGTCGACCAAGAACGACCAGACAAATCGTCAACGGTGTAGCAAGTATCAAGCCGATCGGGCCCCAAAGCCAAGTCCAGAAAGTTGCCGAAACGATAACCGCGACCGGAGACAATCCGGCACTGCGGCCATATACCAGAGGCTCAACAACCTGACCGGCGATAGACTCGACAACAAGGAAGAGTGCAGCCGTAGCGAGGACCATTGACCACCCGGTTCCGACCGCTGCCGCAAGTATGAGGGGGAATATTGCTGAAATGATCGCGCCGATGTACGGGACGAAGCGCAATATCATGGCAAATATGCCCCACAAGGGAGCGCTTGGCACACCGATGATGTACAATCCGAGTCCGATGATGAGACCGAAGCCAGCGTTCAATCCGAGCTGAGTCAAAAATAACTTGCTCAGCCTCTCACCTGCATCGTCTAGCGCCGCCGTCGTTCGTTGAAGGTCTTTGGTTCCGGCTAGCCGGACGAGCCTATTCCTCAGGTCTTGATGCTGTAGCAAAATAAAAACCACAAAAATGAGAACTACGCCCGTCGTCGTGAGTGGATGAATCAGCGGTTCGATGAGAGCTGAAAGAGTTTGAAGGGTGCCAGGATCTGGCTGCCTGACCTCGACTGGGATTGGTTTGTTAGGTGCTGCGCCGTCGCGCAATAAGTCGGCGGAATTACCTTTCGGTTTATCAATTTCTTGGCTCAAGTCATGCAACACCGCGGACGCGCGTTCCAGCGTACCAGTGCCTGCCGCAGCGCCTCGCAAACTGCCAATTTTAGCTGATAACGTTGTTTCATAGCGCGGAAGGTCTTGCGCGAGACCATTGACTTGAGAAACCATCAAGGTCCCCAATCCAAAAATCCCGGAAAACGCCACCGCTCCTACCGCGATCACGGCAACAACACGGGGAAAGTGTGCCCTCTGCAAGAAGCGCACGCATGGCGAGAGGATGAAGCTCAGTAAGACGGCAAGGGCGATTGGCACTAAAACTTCTCTACCGAAGTAGAGCGCGGCGACGACCACAACTCCTACCAGGATCGTTGTCACCGACGCGTCTTGAATGGGCTTGCTCAAAGCCGCGAATTTGTTCGGGGACGACGCGGGCAGCATAGATTCTCCTCATGCCGACACACAATTATGTGCGGCATCGTCAATTATCCGAGCCGCTCGTCAGCCAAGTGTCGCCATCGTCGGCGTACCGATTGTGCGAGGAGATTTTGGATTCGTTTGGGCGGTGGGAGTTGTTGTTTGCTGACTCAAAATCAAGTGACAACGCTTGCCGATAGCCCAGCACTAGTTCTTCCAGAATCCTGGCGGTTATAACCCCCGGCAGATCGGAGCCGCGGGCCGCCGATGCCAACGAGAGTCCCAGTCTAATCAAATCATGAGCGGGATTACCAATAACCGTTTGATCGAGATCGCGGATTTGCACTTGAACTCAACCCTTTGCATCCGCCAGTGGGCCGAGATTACCGACATGACAGTCTCCACAAATCCAGACTGGAGGGCCGATTGGCACTTTCGTATCACCACCGGCCTCCAGCCATTCGTAGAACTTGGTCGTATTACCGCGGACGTAAGCGTGCGCGGAAAGCGCCATCTTGCGGTTTTGCGCCGCGATCAAAACCTTTTGTCGGTTTTCGGGAGCTGTAGACATTGCAAACGGTCAGCTCGCTCGCCGCGCTCAAAGCCTTCCGAGAAGCACCAATACCAACACAATAATGATCACGAGCCCCAG
Source organism: Xanthobacteraceae bacterium (assembly GCA_035601915.1). GTDB lineage: Bacteria > Pseudomonadota > Alphaproteobacteria > Rhizobiales > Xanthobacteraceae > BOG-931. The sequence goes on along the minus strand of DATNNI010000232.1, from coordinate 1,320 downwards.
GCCGCCACCACCGTAATAACCCGTTCCATAAAATGGGCCGCCTCCAAATCCGCTGAAGCCGCCGAGTAAGACGAGAACCAAGATAATGATTAGGATCGTGCCGAGGGACATAAAATCGTCTCCGATTGGTCAGCTGGCTTACCAACCTGTACGCTACGGATCGCTCGCTCTTCGTCAGTGAAAGAAAAGCGCCAACAGGATGATGATTGGGATCGGAACGCCCAGTAGCCAGAGAAGAATGCCTCTACCCATGATGTTCTCCTCTACAAGCGACGCGAAAGAGACAACGCGGTGCAGATCGGTGTCCGTGAAACCACCGACGACACCGGCTGTCGCGGATAAGTCCACACAAGCAAGAAAGTTCCAGTGCCATCAAACCGCCTCACACGGCGCTTTTCACCGGTACGCGGGACCTTCACTCAGCGATGGGCCTGCAATCTTGGCGTTACTTAGTGCGTGGCGCTAAGCCGCTCCGCCTGAGCACTGACCATTCATTTCCACGCCGAAGGGCCGCACGATTACACTTCGTTGTTCTTCGTTCCGGGTTCGCGGCCGTTTGATTTGTTCGCGGGGCGGCTCGATGCCGCGTCCAAGCCGATCCTGGAAGTCAATCCGCGGCACGATCTGGTTGCGGCGCTCGCCGCGCTCGGCGAAGACCGGCGAACCTTGAAAGAAGACGCGGCGCATCTTTTGCTCGACGAGGCGCGCGTGCTCGAAGGCGACCGGCCGGCGGACCCAAAACTGTTTTCCGAGCGCCTGGCGCGCGTGCTCGCGGGTTCTGCCGGGAAGCGCGACTAGAGCGCGATGACTTCTCTTCGAATCGGCATCTCGCTCCAGCTTGTTGATGGAGCATGATCTTTTCCGAGAACCGGTGTCCACTTTTCGGGATCATGCTCTAATGAAAATCGCGGCTTTTGAGAAGCCGGGTATCGAGCGGATGCGCGGTCGGCAGCGGGCTCGGAAATAGTTTGCCGTTGTCGGAGGCCGCGCCCCGCGGCGCAGGGCCGCCGGAAAATTTCGGCGAGAACAGATCGCCGCCTTCGCGTAGCCACGGCAGCTCGGCGGAAAGGTCGATGAACCTTTCGGCGACGATGTGGATGACAAGGCCGGCGCGCTGCAGGCGGCCGCGCACAGCGAGAAAGCGCGCCGTCATTACGGTACGGCGATTCTTTTCAAAGGCTTTCGGCCAGACGATGATATTGGCGATGTCGGTCTCGTCCTCGAGCGTCATGAAGATGACGCCTTTCGCCGTGCCAGGGCGCTGGCGCACCAGCACGAGGCCGGCGACCGTCACGCGCGCGCCGCTCTTCGTTTGGTCGA
>DATNNI010000231.1:0-2079 GCA_035601915.1 Xanthobacteraceae bacterium | reverse complement strand
GAGACGGCCTATGTGGGCCTAAATGCGAATTAAGCGGTTCGGGAGGACCGGATGGTGGTGTGCACAGTCATGTGCGAACCAGTCTCGACCACTGAAAGCTCACATCTAGAGCGGCGGAAAGCGCGGCTCGCGCTTTTCCATGAATGCGGCCATGCCTTCCTGCCATTCAGGTTCGCCGATCAGCATCGCGAGCGTTTCGAGCCCGATGTTTCGAGCCGCCGCGAGATCGCTATCGCCGCACAGTCGCACAGCCATCTTCGATTGCGCCACAGCGCGCGGGCCGAGCAGCCTGAAGCGGCTGGCCAGCGCCATCGCGGCCGGTATCAGATCCGCCGCGGCATGGACTCCAGTCAGCAGGCCATGGGCCATCGCTTCGGCCGCCGTGACGTGACTGCCGAGCAAAATCCACTCAAGCGCTTTGCCGCGGCCGACCAGACGATGCAGCTTCTGCACGCCGCCGGCGCCGGCAAGCGCTCCGATCCGCACTTCCGGCACGCCTATCTTCGTGTCATCGGCCATCAGTCGGAAGTCGCAGGCGAGCGACATCTCGCAACCGCCGCCAAGCGCAAAGCCGTTGATTGCTGCGATCACCGGGATCGGCAAGGTCTCGATGCGGTCGAACAACGTCGCGATCGGCTGCAAATACCGGTCGCGCAGCGCAAACGGGCTTGAGCCGATCCGCGCATCCTCTTGCGTGAAGTAGCGCAGATGCGCGCCGGCACAGAACGCGCGGCCCTTGCCGGTGATGATCAGCGCCCTCGCCCCGCCGGCAACGCTCGCGGTCAACGCGGCGTCGAGCTCATGGATCAGTTCGAGGCTGAGCGTGTTCATCTCCCGATCGCGGACCATCGTGACAAGCGCGATGTCTGCCTCCGGCCAGGTCAGCATCAGCGCTTCTCCTGCTTTGCTCTTGCCATCATCGGTCGCGGACATCAGCGGCTTTCCTTCCGGTCGGTTCAATCGTTGTCGCGTCATCGGTTTAGTTCGGCCTCAGCACCAGCCGCCCCGTCGAGCGGCCGGCCTCGACCAGGCCGTGCGCCCTGGCGGCGCCGTCGAGGCCGTAGACATCGTCAACCGCGACCTTGATGCGCCCGCGCGCGATCAAGTCAAGCGCGTCGACGAGCTGCGCGCGCGATACGCCCTTGGCCGCCAGAATCGAGACGTTGCGCAGGAACAATTGCGCCGGGTTGATCGATATGAAATCGCCGGTGAGCTGCCCGACCAGCACGATCCGCCCGTTCTCGGCGACCGAACGCCGCGCTTCCGCGAACATTGTCGTGCCGACATTATCGATCACGGCGTCAACACCCCGGCCATCGGTCAACTTCCGGACCTCGCTTGAGAAATCCGCGCCGCGCTCGACCACGATGACCTCGTCCGCGCCGGCTTCGCGAATCCGCCGCGCCTTGGAAGGTGTCGTCGTCACCGCGATGACGAAGGCGCCCGCCATCCGCGAAAGTTGCACGCCATGGAGACCGAGCCCGCCGCCGGCGCCGGTCACCAATACACGCTCCCCGATTTGCACGCGGCCGACTTCGCGGATCGCATTGAGCTCCGTGCCAACCGTGCAGGCGGCGATGCAGGCATGCTCCGGCGCGACACCTGCCGGGATTTTGACGGCGGCGTCGGCATCGACGCAGACCAGTTCGGCATAACCGCCGTTGAGCCCGGCATCGCCGAGAAATATCCGTTCCGGACAGGATGTCTCGTGGCCGCCGCGGCAATGCCGGCAGCAGCCGCAGACATGGCTGTAGGTCGTGGTGGCGACCCTGTCGCCAGGGCTAAAGCCGCGCACCTCCGAGCCCGGTTTCTCGATCTTCCCCGCGACCTCGTGGCCGAGGATGACCGGCATCCCGACGCCACGCCGGAAGGTGCCGTTGCGGACGACGACGTCATGGAAACACACCCCGCATGCCTCGACCGCGATCCTGACCTCACGCGGCCCCGGCTCGCGCGCCACCACATCAGTGACGTGCAAGACTGAAGGTGGACCGGTATTCTCAACGACGACGGCGCGCATGGCGGGCGCGGCGCTCAGTTCGCCGCCAACCAGCCTGAGATCATCTTCCACTTGCCACC
>DATNNI010000230.1:0-2277 GCA_035601915.1 Xanthobacteraceae bacterium | reverse complement strand
TGCATCGCCCAAATCGCCCAGCCGGCGCCGCCGATATGGAACAAAGGCAGACAGACAAGATGACGACCGCCCTCGCGAATTTCCGGCATTTCGAGCGCCAGGCACAAACCGACATTGAGGACGTTCCAGCCTGTGAGCATTGCGCCTTTTGGCAATCCGGTCGTGCCGGACGTGCTGAATTGGCAACTCACCGCGCCGTCGGCATCGCGCATCGGGTCGGCCCCGCCGCGCGGCAACTCCTCGAAGGTCATCGTCGGTACACCCAGAGCGGCGGCGGTGGTCTTGAACTCGGCGCCGGTGACGACGAGCTTCGGCTTCATGTCATCGATGATTCTTTTCAACTCCTGCGCCGTCAGCCGCCAGTTGAGCGGCGCGGCAACGAGACCGGCCTTGTCGAGTGCGAAAAACAGTTCGAGATAGGCGGCACAATTCTTATCGAGAATAGCGACACGGTCGGCTGGCTCAAGCCCGAGTCTCGCGACCAGTCCGGCCGCGAGCTGCGAGCTCGATTCATTGAGCTTGCCGTAAGTTCGCGCCTTGCCCTCGTACCACTGCGCCATCAATGACGGATGCCGCTGCGCGCGCCAACGAAGCATCTCTGCGAGCGTTCGCATTTACGGCTTTCCTAGAGACAATTGGCAATCCGCGATCGAAGATGGCGTCACATGCGGCGGCTATCGGGCTTCCAGCTGTGCTTGAGATTCTCGATAAGCTTCGCATCGTACATGCACGCGCTCTGGCCCCGGGCGTAGGTCGCGTAGTACCGGCGAAACAGCGTCAGCGGCTCTTCGCCGACGCGGAGCGCCCGCCGATTCCAGATCGCGCTGGTAAACCCCGCGGCCATTAACTGGCAAGCATTGCGCTCGATCGCGGCGTCCATCTCGCTTGCCTGCACGACCTCGTCGCAGATCAGGCGGCCTTCCGGCGTATCGGCGTGGAATACGCGCTCGTAGAAAATGCCTTCGCGCGAAAGCTTGATGCCGGCGAGGCGCGGCAGCCTTAAATTCGCGGCGCCGGGAATGAAGCCTTCTTTGCTGGCCGGAAGATTAAAGAACGATCCGGTCTCGGCGATGACCCGGTCCATGGCGCAGAGCAACTGGCAACCGCCGCCGATGGCATGCGCCTCGACCGCGGCGATCCACGGTTTCTCGGCATAATCCTCATATTGTTCGTCATAGGATTCCGAAATCCAATGACCGCGGATGATCTTGTGCAGCAGCCCAAGCTCGCGCTCCATCATGAAGGTCGCGAACGAAATCTGGCCGTAATAGAGATGCGTCAGGTTGATCCCAGAATTGAAGACGCGGCGATCCGTGTATTTGGGATGCTGTACGGCACCGCCGCGCAGCACGCAGACCTGGATAGCGTCGTCCAGCAAAACGAGATCGGCCGCGGTCTCGAGCGCGGCGGTCGCGCGATCATCCTCGGCATTGAGGAATTTCGTGTTGGTCAGGGTGACGTGCCCGACATTGCCTTTGCGTTCAGCAGTCGCTTCGCCGAGATCGATGAAGCCGGTTTTGCGGAACTCGGCGAGACGCTCGAGCGCCTCGCGCTTCGGCTTGAGCATGGCGTGAATGAGGTGCATGCCGCAGCGCTCATCGGCCAGCACCTGCCCGATGAACAGACCCTGATCGAGTTCGCGACCGTCTTTCGCGCTCTGCTCTTTGAGGGCCCGCTCGGCGTCGATGACCTCGCGGGTGGGCAACAGCTCCGGATATTGGCCCGCGGCCGCCATCAAGAGTTCGGCAACACGCAAAAAGCGGCTGCCCTGTCCGGTGACCTTGTCGTAAATCGCCAGCGCATGACGGCGGAAAAATCGTTCCTTGAAGCGAAACACCCGAGTCTTGAGCGCGGTGACGTCCGTCTCACTCGTGTCGTTCGATTTCAGCAACGCGTCGACTTGGGCGATGTATTTGCTCGCGGCTTCGGCGTCACGCTCTAGAGATGCGCCGAGAACCGGTTCGACATCATCTAGCGACGCCGGGCGGGCAGCAGCTGTTGGCACGGGCAAAATCTCCCTGATCGGCGCTTGAGGGCGGCTTTTTTGCGTATCGGCGTTCAGCAAAGTCTGACGCGTCGCTCGTCGCGCATTATAGCGTCTATCCATCGCGGCGACATCGGCAAAAATGAGGGGTTGAGACTACGCGAACACGGGTGCAGCGAACCCGCCGCGGATGTGTTTATGTTCCGCGCGGCGATGGTGTAGAAATGCGAACCTGCCTCGAGAGCAAACCCGTCAGCGGACAGATATTCGAATGCCGGACATTGAGCGCGTTG
>DATNNI010000229.1:0-2086 GCA_035601915.1 Xanthobacteraceae bacterium | reverse complement strand
CCTCAGCTGTACTGCTCTGCAACGCGCGTGACGAACTCGTCCACGAAAACGCGGTTGTCCGCCGTGATCGCCTTGATACGCGTGTTGAGCCAGTTGTAGCCAAACAAAGAAGGAATCGCGACCGCAAGACCCGCGACAGTCGCGGCCAAAGCCGCCGCGGTGCCCGGCGCAATGGCATTGACATTCACATCGCCTGAAAGCGCAATCGCCGCGAAGGTGATCATCACGCCGATGACAGTGCCGAGCAGGCCTAGAAACGGGCCGCCCGAAATCGCAATGGTCAATAGCACCATCTGACTCGAGAGAGTTTGCTGCAAACGGGTCATCGATGAATCCATCGCGGCGCGAATGGCGTCCATCGATTGCGGCGACAGCGTCTTGACTCGTTGTGCGCTCACGGTTTGGCCGCCAATGCGTTTGTTCAGCTCGAACACACCATGGTGATAGAGCCGGTAGAGCGTCGATGCGCCATATTTGTTCTGATCCTTCGCAAGCTCGGCCATCGAAGGGGCGGCGGCGATGAGATCCTGCTCTTCCGACGAGGTGGACGGCTTGTCGAGCACGGTAGGATCACCGCTCAGGCGGCGAAACTCGCGCAGAAAGCGCGCGTTGGCGCGTTCGACACGTGCCAGGAAAATGGCTTTGAACACCATGATGAGCAGGGAGACCGCGAGCATCGCCATGCAAATGCCGATCACCACCCAACCGTCGATGGTCAGGTTTTTCGCGATGGTGCCGAAGTAAGACGCTTGACTGCCGCCTTCTTTCTGCCCATCCGGTCCGTAGACGACCAGATTGGCATCCATGCCCTGGGCGCGCGCCGATGCCTTGATCCAATCCGCCGATCGCACGACCTTGGATGCCTCGACTTCGTCGAGGTCGCCCGTCAAGAACGCCTTTCCGTCCGCGGACCCGATCCTGAGGGTGCCTCCCAACTCGGCCAAGGTGATCGGGGCACTTGCCGTGGCGAGCCCATCGACATAGAGCGTGAGTTTGCCGCTGCCGACGGTCAGTGCGACATGGTGCCACTGATTCAACGATAGATCGGTCGGCTGCGTCGCTGTGGCAGGTGCGCCGTCAAGAGCCGCACGCGCGACCATTTTCGATCCGTCGATGGACAGTTCGACGAACTTGCCCTGATCGGCCAATGCAAGGATGGTGGCCTGCTGCGCTTTCTCGATCCTCAGCCAAGCTGACATTGTCAAACCTTGGTTGGGAAGCAGCCGCAGGGATGCGCTGGCCGGCACCGCAATGGTTTCCTTGCCGGAAAACTTGGCGCCGCCACCGATCAGCGAGGCCGGCGTCAAGCCGGCGTTGGATGCGGATGGGTTGTTCTTATAGGCCGTTAAGTCCTGTGGAGTGCCGCTGCTCTCCGACATCGGTAGGACCAAAACCTCCGCGGCATCGTACGTGCCGGGCGCATCCGCCGCGTTGGGTGCGTCGGCGTTGCCATAGTAGGCGTAAATCTTATCGCTCTTCGAACCGCCGGTGATTTGCGGCACACGCACCCACAACAGAGCCATCTGATTTTGGACGTCGTACTTCTCGAAGTGAAACTTAAGCGGCGTCTTGTCATCGCCCGCGACGATGCGGAAATCGGAGCCATCCGGCTTGGTGTCGTTGAAGTAGCTGAAGTTCGCCAATGAAAGACGAATCAATACCGGAACGTCGAGCGGCGTGCCGGCGACATCGGCGCCGGTCGCAGACAAATCCAGGCTGATCTCTTTGCGATATTTCCAATCGTTGTTCCACCATGTCGCGGCGAGCGCCGCCATGGGAATAAGCGTCGCAACGACGGCGATCAATGCGGCCAAACGCTTCATCAGACCGCAGTCCTTTCGAGGGAGATTTCTTCCAGCATCGCATCATTGTCGATGCGTCCCGTGATGGTTGTGTTACAGCTGCTAGGAGTTTTTTGCCGGAACTTTAGGGCGCCGCTGATCTCTGGCGCTTCAAGCATTCAATGTCGTCTTGCTTGCAATTTTCTTCGCCCAATCCCGTGACGAACACATCGAGCCAACTCAATGCGGCCTGCGCCAAGGGAACGGTTTCCTTGGCTGCGTTTGTCTCGGCAACGGATGAAGTG
>DATNNI010000228.1:0-2106 GCA_035601915.1 Xanthobacteraceae bacterium | reverse complement strand
GGCGGCGTTGGGCGGCGATCTCCTTCGCAAGCGCCGCCGCCAATCTTTCCCGGTCGAGCGAGTGAATCGCGTGAAACAGCGCGACCGCCTCCTTCGCCTTATTCGATTGCAGCGCGCCGACAAGGTGCAGCTCCAGATCTTGATGACGCGCGAAAAGTGGCGGCCATTTTGCTTTTGCCTCTTGCACGCGGTTTTCGCCGAACACCCGCTGACCCGCCGCAATGACCGGTGCGACGTCATCTGCGGGAACCGTCTTTGATATCGCAATCAGGGTGACCGTTGCCGGATCGCGACCGGCGTCGCCGCAGGCGCGGGCGATGTCCGCATTCACCGCATGAATTGTCGCCGCTGAATTCATTACCTTCTACTCGGCGAATTCGAGTGCGAAACCCGTTAAATTTTAGCGCTGGCACGAAAACGGCGTTTACGCCCGCGCCCTAGCGTGCCGGACACGGGGTGAGCCAGCGCATGGCGTATTTGCAGGTAGAATCGCACAAGCCGTCGCGGCGCGGCAAGCCGCTGCTCAGCATTCGGGCGCGCTTGATCGCGGTTGCGCTTCTGACCGTCACGCCGCTCATCTTCGAGCGCGTTCACGGGCTGGAGCGGGCGCGGGCGGAACGCATCGAAATCGCGCAAACGCAAGTCGCCGATCTCGCCCGCGGCGCCGCCGAAGCGCAACGCAGCGTGGTTTACTCGCTGCGCGCCCTCCTGCAGCTCATCGCCGACGTTTATGCCAAGACGCCGCAGCAGCCGCCGGAATGCAATCGGACTCTGAGTGATCTCGCCGGCAAAGTGCCCTGGATCTACGCCGTGGCAATCGTCAGCGCCGACGGCCGCGTCAAATGCACTACCGAGCCGCGGTTTATGGGAATGGACGTCTCCGACCGGCCTTATTTTCCCAAGGCCATACATTCCCGGGATTTCATGATCAGCGATTATCTGACCATGCGCGTACGCGAGGTGCCGACTTTGGTCGCGACGGTTCCGATCCTGAGACCGGACGGTACCGTCGAGGGCATAGTGGCGGCCGCGGTCAATCTGCAATGGATGGGCGATTTGGCCGCGACCGCGGCGCAGCGCCCGGGCATCTCGGTCGCGCTGCTCGACGGCGGCGGCAACGTCATTGCGGCTTCGGCCGAAAGCAGCAAGCTAATTGGTCATAACGTCGCCGATCAGCCGCTCGCTCGCGATATGCTGAGCGCTGACCAGGGAGTGACGACGGCCTCCGGTTTCGACGGCGTGCGACGGATCTTGGCCTACGTGCGAGTGCCTTGGATGCGAGCGCGGCTTGTTGTAGGGCTCGACGATGCGATTGTGCACAGCGCGATCGATAGCGAAATCAGCACTGCCTACATGCAGCTGGCGGTGTTTGGCGTGCTGGTTCTGCTTGCCGCATGGCTCGGCGGCGAACATTTCATCCTGCGCCCGATCGGCTCGCTGGTGCAGACCGCGACGCGTTTTGGTTGCGGCGAATTGCAAGCGCGCGCCACGCAGCGGCCGTTGATCGCCGAGTTTGAGCCGCTCGCCGTGGCGTTCGACGACATGGCGGCGAAACTCGCAGGACGCGAGGAAGAATTGCGGATTGCCAATCAGCATTTGGAAGAACTCGCGAGCCTCGACGGCCTGACCGGGCTTGCCAACCGGCGGGGTTTCGATCGCGAGCTCGAAAGCCGCTGGCAAAACGCGGCCGAACAATGCCGGCCGCTGGCATTATTGATGGTCGATATTGATCACTTCAAGTTGTTCAATGACCGGTACGGGCACGTGCGGGGCGATACCTGCCTGAGTGCGGTCGGCGAGACGCTGTCGCTGGTCGCCTTGCACGAAGCTGTGCTCGTTGCGCGCTACGGCGGCGAAGAGTTCGCGGTGCTGTTGCCGGGACTGAATACCGCGCGCGCGACGGCGTTGGGCGAGCAAGCGCGCCGGGCGATCGAAGATCTGCTCATCTCTCATGCCGAAGCGCCGCGCGGGGTTGTGACCATCAGCGTTGGAGTAGCTTCGCTGGTGCCGGAAAGCCAACAATCTGCCGCCGACTTGGTCGAAGCCGCGGACCGCGCGCTTTATGACGCCAAGCGCCGCGGCCGCAACGCCGTAGTGGCGCACGCG
>DATNNI010000227.1:0-2433 GCA_035601915.1 Xanthobacteraceae bacterium | reverse complement strand
TCCCAGCAATGCGCCCTCGATCCGGGTGCTGGAGAAATGCGGTTTCGACCGCGAGGGCCTGGCGCGACGCTATCTCTGCATCAATGGCGTCTGGCAGGACCACCTGCTGTTCGGCCTGTTGCATGAGGATTTCCGCGGCTGACCTTGTTTCCGGATTTTGCCGCGCGCCTTGGGCTCGCCGGCATTGCGCGGTTATAACGCGCTCCCCTCGGGGCCGCGTTAAATGTATGAAATGGCTTGGGACGTCTGGATGATGGGGTATGGGTTGATGATGCGGAGGAAGCGGGCCGGCCGGGCGCGTCATCGCCGCGGGGTGCTGGCGCTGGCGATTGCCGGCGCTCTGCTGTTGGGGTGCGGCAGTTCGTTCGGCGACGATTCAAGTTGGTTCGGCCAGTTGTTCGGCGGCAAAAGCGAGGCGCCGCCGCCGCCGATCGACAATCAGTTGTTCTGTCCCCCGGTTCGCGTTCGCCCCGGCGCCTCGACCTTCGCGGTCGGCCTGCCGGGCAAGCCGGCGGCTGGTTCCGATCTGCGTTATCAGGCGACGATCTCGCGCACCGCGCGCGATTGCACGACAAACGGCGATCAGATCACCGCGCGAATCGGCATTCAGGGCCGTGTCATCTCCGGCCCGGCCGGAAGTCCGGCGACGGTTGAAGTGCCGATTCGCGTCGCGGTGGTGCAGGGCGGCGTCCGGGAGCAGACGATCGCCACCAAGGTCTACCGCACGACGGTGACGATGTCGGCGGCGGGCAATGATCCGTTCAGTCTGGTCGCCGAGGATATCGTATATCCGGTGCCGACGCCGGCGACCGTCGATTCCTACATCTTCTATATCGGCTTCGATCCGCAGGCGCTGGGGCCGGAGCCGAGGGCGTCGAAGCGCAAGAAGTAGGCCGCGCCGTCGCTTTGTTCAATTCAGCTTTTGGCGAACTTCGGTAATGCCCCTGGCCAACAGATCGTCGGCGACTTGGCCCTTCACCGATTGCGACAGGATAATGGAGGCCGCGCTCACCGCGGCATTGGCCGCCGCCGAACGGACGTCGGCCACCGCCTGCGCCTCGGCCAGCGCGATCTTGCTCTCGGCGGTCTTGGTCCGCCGCGCGACGAAGTCTTCCATCTTGGCCTTGGCTTCGGATGCGATGCGCTCGGCCTCGGCCTTGGCGCTTTCGATGATGTCCCGGGCCTCGCGCTCGGCGCTGGCGTGACGGGCCTGGTATTCCGCGAGCAACTTGGCGGCCTCGTCCTTGAGGCGGCGGGCGTCGTCGAGTTCGGCCTTGATGCGGTCGGCGCGGTGGTCAAGCGTCTTCAGCACGGTGCGGTGGATGCCGAAATAAACGAACACCCCGATCAGGATAACGAAGGCGACGGCGACCCAGAATTCCGGTTCGAAGAACATCGGTGTTATCCCTTCAAGGACGCATCGACGGCGCTGTCCACCGACTTGCCGTCGGGAGCTAAGCCGGTGAGTTGCTGCACGATCGCGGCAGCGGCATCCGCGGCAATGCCGCGGACGTTGCCCATCGCCGTCTCACGCGTCGAGGCGATGGTTTTTTCGGCTTCCGCGAGTTTGACCGCGAGCTGCTGTTCCAGCGTCTTGCGCTCGGCCTCGGAGGCCGCGTTGAGCTTTTCGCGGGTCTCGGCGCCGATCGCCTGCGCCCGCGAACGCGCCGCGGCCAGTTCGCTCTCGTAGGCTTTGAGCGCGCCGTCGGACTCGTCCTTCAGCTTTTGGGCGGCCGCCAGATCGCCCTCGATGGTGTTCTGGCGTTCGTCGATCACGCTGCCGACGCGCGGCAGCGCTATTCGCGAGACGATCAGATAAAGCGCCACGAACGCGATCAGCAGCGACACCAGTTGCGAAGCAAAGGTGTCCTTCTGGAACGGCGGGAACACCCGTTGATGGGCATCGGCTTCGGTATGGGCGGTGGCGCCGCCGGCATTGCCATGACTTTCAGCCACGGGCTTCTCCTGTTCGCCTGGCGCGTATCCGGCAAAACCGAGTGCCGGTTTCGCGGCCGGAATACGCGCAGTCAACGATGCCGGTCAGAGCGCGAACAGCAGCAGCAGCGCGATCAGCAGCGAGAAGATGCCGAGCGCTTCGGTCACGGCGAAGCCGAAGATCAGGTTGCCGAACTGGCCCTGGGCTGCCGAAGGATTGCGCACCGCGGCGGCGAGGTAGTTGCCGAAGATGATGCCCACGCCAGCGCCGGCGCCACCCATGCCAATGCAGGCAATACCAGCGCCAATGTACTTCGCGGCAATCGGATCCATGAAACGAACTCCTTCTTGGGGTTTGGTGGTGAGGCCGGATCAGTGGCCCGGATGGATAGCGTCGTTGATATAGATGACGGTGAGGATGGTGAAGACGTAGGCCTGAAGAAACGCGACCAGCAACTCAAGCGCGGTCAGCGCGACCACCATGCCGAGCGGCAACAC
>DATNNI010000226.1:0-8599 GCA_035601915.1 Xanthobacteraceae bacterium | reverse complement strand
CTCTCCCGCAAGGGGAGAGGGGAAGAAAGGAACGCACCGCGACGAGAGATTTGAATGCCGTTATGGCTGGCTGAACCCGCCGCTCCGCGCCTACCACCCCGCTGCGGCGGCGGCGTCCGGCGCGTCGTTGCGCCAGTCCTTGGCGACAAAGCGCTTGCCGGTGACGCCGTCGGATTTCGTGCTGGCGAGCCACAGAAGCGGCGGCACCATGATGGCGGGATCAAGCAGGCTCGCGCGCGAATCATCGGGAAAGCTTTTGGGAATCATCCCGGTCGCCGTTGCGCCGCCCGGCAACAACGCATTGACCGTGACGCCGCTGCCGGCGAGGTCCTGCGCCCAGATGATGGTCGCCGATTCGAGCGCGGCCTTGGACGGGCCGTAAGGCGAGAAGCCGCGGCGCCGCATGGTCTCGGTGTTCATCGAAATGTTGACAATGCGGCCCCAGCCCGCCGCGAGCATGGTCGGCGCCGCTTCGCGCGCCATCAGAAACGGGCCGACCACGTTGGTGTCGATGATCAGGCGCCAGGTCTCAGGCGCCGTTTCCCAAAAGCGCGTCGGCGCGGTCATGAAATCTTCGCTGACATATTTCATGCCGCGGCCGGCGTTGTTGACCAGAATGTCGAGGCGGCCGAAACGCTTGAGCGCGGTGGCGACGGCGCGCGCGCAATCGTCTTCGCGGGTGACGTCGGCGATGACCGGCAAGATCCGACCTTGCGGCGCCGCCGCGGACAGGCTTTCGATTTCGCCGGGCTCACGCGAAGCGGTTGCCAACACTGCCGCGCCGGCGTTGGCGAGGCCGAGCACCATGGCGCGCCCAAGCCCGCGGCCGCCGCCGGTGACGATGGCGACGCGTCCGGCGAGTGGCTTGTCCTCGTTCATATCAAGTGTCTAGTGTCCCGATTCCGAAGTTCGTATCATCGTGCGGCGCTCTCGTTTGCGAACTTCGGAATCGAAAGGACACTAGCAAGTTATCATTCTGGTGTGGCTTTGGTGCGGAAGTCCGCATGGTGCGTTGGCGGCAAGAATGATGCGGACTTCCGAACCGCCACACTAGGCCGCGAGCAGTCGCTTCACGTCCGGCCAGCTTTGCGTGCCGAAGGTCTTGAGATCAGCGGTCAAATCGGGCGGACACATGTCGAGCAAGGACGGCTTGAAGCTTTTCCGCGATTTCACCCGCTCGAACCATGCCGTCAGAAGCGGCCGCTTGCCGACCCACATTTCCGACATGCCGAGCATGTCGAGGCGGTTGAGGTACGGCGCCATGGCGATGTCGGCCAGCGAAAAGCGTTCACCGGCGAGCCACGGCTTGTCCGCCAGCGCGTCCTCCATTTTTTGCAGGTAGCTGTCGTAAAGGCGGAACGTACGGTCCACCCGCGGCGCCGCCATGCCCTGGCGGACGATTTCTTTTTTGCGCGCGTGCCAGTCCGCGGTCACCGAAACGGGCGGCGTGCTTTCGAGAAATTCATTGAACTTCTCCGGCGACAAGCGGCCGATAATAAAGCGATGACACGACGCAAAAGTCAGCTCAGCGCAGGCCGGATGCAGGAATTCATCGACCGCCTTGGTCCAAAGCCGCATGGCGGCGCGGTCCGGTGCTGCGGCCGGCTTAAGAGGGGGATCGGGAAAAACTTCGTCGAGATATTCGCAGATCACGCTCGACTCGACGATGACCTTGCCGTCGTCGACCAGCGTCGGCACCACGGCCTTGGCATTAAGCTTCACGTAAGCCGGATCGAACTGATCGCCGCGCAGGATGTCGATATAGACGCCCTCCCATGGCACCGACTTTTCCGCCAGCACCAGGCGCACCTTGCCGGCGCAGACCGATGAACCGTGATGGTAAAGCGTGATCATTTGCGGTGCCGCTTGCGAAGGTGGGCCGGTTCGTCCAAGGATACGGACGAAAATTTAACAGCGATGGTTGCCGATCGGCCGATGTGGTTTCCGGTCAGATGCAATATCAATCGCTGACGACAAAAGCAATTTGTCAACGGGAGGCGCGGCGTGATCGTTACTCCAACCAACAACAGCGTGACCGAGCTTAAAGGCTTGCACCTTTATCACGCCGACATGTCGAATTGCTCGATGCGCGTTCGCATGGTGCTCAAGGAAAAGGATTTGCCGTGGACCAGCCACCATCTCGACTTGCGCAAGAAGGAAGCGGTGACGCCGGAATATTTCGGCATTCATCCCCAGGGCCTGGTGCCGACCTTGGTGCATGACGGCGTCGTCCACATCGAGTCGAACGACATTATCGAATATCTCGACGCGACTTTTCCGGAGCCGCCGTTGCAGCCGGATAAACGGGAAGCGCGCGAAAAGATGCGCGATTGGCTGCGCACCGCCGCTGAAATTCACCTGCCGGCGGTCAAGACCGTGATCTACACCCGCAAGATCGGCAAGGTACTGCGCAAGAACCCCGAGGAAGACGCCAAATACCGCGCCTTGCAGCGCGACCCCGCGCTGCTGGCGTTTCACGCCGCAGCCACCAGCGGCAATGGCTTGCCGCAGGAGAATGTCGACAAAGCGGAAGCGACGCTGTTTCGTTTGTTCGACAAAGTCGAAGCCGAGCTGTCCGCGCACCAATGGCTGGTCGGAGACAAATTCTCCCTCGCCGATATTTCCTGGGTGCCGCTGCATTTCACCCTGATCGGCGTCGCCTTTCCGTTCGAAGAACGCTATCCGCGCGTGACGGCGTGGGCGGACAAAATCCGCGAACGTCCGAGCTTCCAGGAAGGAATTTTGCGCTGGTGCGCAAAATTTTAGCTCTGCGTGCATCGCTGCTTTGCTAGCGTCGCATGCAAGCCCTTTCACGCGGGCGATCAATGTGGACGAAAGTGCCGTTACCTATTAGCGTGACGGCTTAACGATCGGCCGGCGAGACCAACGGCGTAACAAAACACGTGTAGGGGAAGCGTCATGGACGTGCGGGACCGGGCCGGTGAGTTGCGTGAATCCAGTAATCCGCTGTTCAACGATCGCAAGCTGAAGCTCGGCACCTTCTGCTCGAATCTTTCCGGCGGCGCCACCATGTCGTCGATCGACGGCGTGCTGAAGGTCAATTGGGAAAGCACCGCCGCGCTCGCCCGGCTCGCCGACGAGATGGAGTTCGAGGCCATCGTCCCGGTCGGGCGCTGGAAGGGTTTTGGCGGCAGCACCAATTTCAACGGCGAAGGCTTTGAGTGCTTCACCTGGGCGGCCGCCATGGGCGCGTCGACCAAGAACCCTGCGGTGTTCGCCACCTGCCACGTCCCGACCATGCATCCGGTGATGGCGGCGAAGCAGGCGACCACCATCGATCACGTCTCCGGCGGCCGCTTCACGCTCAACATCGTCACCGGCTGGTATCGGCCGGAGATCGAGATGTTCGGCGTGCCGCTGATGGAGCACGACACCCGCTACGACATGGCCGCCGAGTGGATCGAGATCATCAAGCGGCTGTGGACCAGCGACGAAGAGTTCGACTTCGAGGGCAAGTTCTACAACCTCAAGCGCGCTATCGCGCGGCCGAAGCCGCTGCAAAAGCCTTATCCGGCGGTGATGAGCGCCGGCGTCTCGCCGAAGGGGCGTGAATTTGCCGCAAAGCACGCCGACGTCAATTTCGTCAATCTCGACGCGCACGATTTCGACAGCGTGCGGGCCCGCGTCGAGGCCTCGCGCAAGACCGCGTGGGACGAATGCCAGCGCGAAATTCAAGTCTGGACCAACGCCTACATTTTTCAGGCCGACACCGAAGCCGAGGCGCGCGCGTTCTACGAATATTGCGTGTTCAAGAACGGCGACTGGGAAGGCGTGGACAACCTGGTCAACATCATGGGGCTCAATTCGCTGTCGATCCCGGTGCCGGCATTGCAGAATTTGAAAGAGCATTTTATCGCCGGCTGGGCCGGCTACGGCATCATCGGCACCAAGGAGCAGGTGGTGGATAAGCTCGCGCTCCTCGAACGCGCCGGTTTCGACGGCGTGGTGTTGACCTGGCCGCGCTACATCGAGGATATGGGGCGATTCAAGGCCGAGACGTATCCGCTGCTGCAACAGGCGGGGTTGCGCTGAGGTTATTCGGAATCGCGCCGTCGGTTTTAGATTGCAGCGATGGCTTCGATCTCGATCAAAAAGTCCGCACCGTAAAGCCTTGACACCTCGACCAATGTCACGGCCGGTGCGGCCGGCGGCGTGACGGTCGCGAAGAACCGGTCCCGGGCCTGCCGGTAGGCGGCAAGATTGTTCATGTCGCGCAAGAACACCGTGAGCTTGATCAAGTTTGCCGCGGTGCAGCCGGCGGCGGTTAGTGCGGTCGCGAGATTGCGAAACACCTGCTCGGCTTGCATTGGGAAATCGTCCTTGCCGACGACGTTGCCATCGCGGTCGGTCGCCGTTTGGCCGGCGATAAACACGAGATGGCCGGCGCGGACGTCGACAATCTGGGAGTAGCCGGGCGGCGTGCCGAGTTCGGGCGGATTTATATGTTTGATTTGCGGCGTGGAATCGTTGGCCATGACTTGAACATCGATGCTGAACTTTTAAGTCGCCGCCGGCAGCGCGTCTTCGCGCGCGAGTTCGCGCATGGCTTTAAGCGTGGCCGCGACCGCCATCAGGTAGCCTTGCTCCATGGTGGCGGCGAACTCGCTTTCCGCCGCGCCGCCGGGAGGGAGGCCTTCGACGGCCAGCTTAAAGGTGAAGCGCAACGCCAAGTCGCCGTCGTCATCCTCGATGATCTCGTTGAGGATGGTGCCGAGCACGCGGCCGGTGACGCGCTCGAACTTGACCATCCGCTGCGGATGAAAGGTGACGTTCTCGACAATGGTGTCGCCCTTGTCGACGATTTCGCGGACCAGCCGATCGGCGCCGCGCTCGCGCACGGTGCATTGGGTGATCACCGGGACGAACGGCAGCGGGTTTTCCGCTTTCATCACCAGTCCGCGCCAGACCAGCTCGCGCGTCAGCTTCGGCTTGTTGGGATCGCTATTGACCTTGATGGTCCGTGATGCGTGCACCATGTGTGGCTCGCTTATTTGCTCGGGAAGACTTTCAAACGCGCGTAACTTTGAACGGCTTGAATTCGGCGCTGACTCCTTGCCCGAACAAACAACGCTGGTAAAGGGGATCGAGGCCCGGAATTTTGTCGCCGTCGCCGCCGCGGGCGCGATCGTTGCAGAGGTCGCCCATGAGGGTGAACAAACCGCCGCCGATTTTGAGGCCGTCGATCTTGACGATCGGCGCGGTTTCGCCCGGCGGCGCGCCGATCGAGGTGCGCTCGGCGACGACTTCGCCGTCGACCCGCCATTCGGCCCGGTCGTGCGCGCGGTCGTAGGTGATAGCGTAACGATGCCACTGACCGGGCGCGGTCGGGGTGCCGGCCGGGATCAATTCGGTGAAGGCGGGATACGGGTTATCCTTGCTCTGCGCGAACGGCAGCCGCTCGTAGAGCGCAACGATTTTGGTGTTGCTGATGAAAAAGTCGAAGACCATGAAGGTGCGGGTGTCGATGGTGTTGAATGCGCCGCAGCCGAGCCGCACGTCGCCGGTGTCGGCAGCAAAGGGGTTCGCCTCGGTGCCGGAGGTCGTCACCCGCATCTCGGTCTCGACGGTCAGCAGGCCGCGCTCCCCCGGGCTAAATTCCGCGGTCGAATAAATCAGCGCCTTGACGTTGTCGTGGGCGTCGCGGCACGTAAGCGTAAACGGCTTGGCTTCAATCGCGAGCGAGCCGCCGCCGCAAGTTACGCGCGTCACCGGGTCCCAGATGTCGGGCGCCGGCAAATGCCGGTACCATTTTTCGCCCGGCCAGTCGAAAGCCTTGAAATCGTCGTAGATCGCCGCGCCGCTCGCCAACGCTTCCTCCGTTATCGAAACCTATTGTTGCCGGAATATAGCCGGGCGCGAAACGCCGGCGGCATAAAAAAGTTAGGGACAGAAATAGTCGATGCGGACCGGTTGATCGAATTTTCCGCCATGTGCAGCGAAAGTTTCGGCGAAGCGGTGACGGACCGCAGGCGCACGCACGGCTTCCTCGGTGTAACCGTTGAATCGCATATTGGCGATCATGCGGCCGGCGAAATCGTCGAAATCCGTGAAACGCCGAGGGTCGATGTAGCGCGACATGTGGCCGGCGGCGAAACGCGGCTTGGCGGAACGCGACAGCGCGTCAGAGGCCGCCTTTCGCACGGAAGTCTCGTCGTGGAACAGCTCCATGACGTATTGATGCGGGCCTTCGGCCACCGGCTCGGCGACGTAGAGGCGTCCGGATGCTCGCAGCACGCGCCTCGCCTCGGCCAGCGCAGCATCGAGCTCGGCGGCCGGAACGTGGTGCAGCGAAAACACGAACAGCACCAGATCGGCGGCGGCATCGGCCATCGGCAATGCGTCAGCGCTGGCTTTGAGCAAGCGATAGCTGCCGCTTTTATGCGCGGTCCAGGCGGTTTCGGAAACAAACGGATCGCAACCGGTCACGCGCGCGCCGAGTGCGGCGAGCGCGCGCGTCAGGTGTCCTTCACCGCAGCCGATATCGACGACCTCGAGCCCCGATACAGGGCCGACCGTTTCCAGCAAGGCATCGAGATGGGATTTCGCGCCGAGGTCGTGCGGGGAAACTTCAGGCCTTTTGTGCTCATTCATACGCGAATTGCGCCGTGTAGCTTAAGCGTGCGCACGGGCGCCGCGGTGGGCGGAGAGTTCGACCGCGCGGTCGGGAATAGTGAAGCGCAGCGTGGCGCCGATCGTTCCCTCGACCAGGCGAATGTCACCGCCATGGGCGCGCACCAGCTCGGCGGCAATGGCCAATCCAAGCCCGGTACCTCCCGCGCGGGTCGAGCCTTGAAATGCCTCGAACAGGTGCGCCTGCGCTTTCTCGGAAAAGCCCGGGCCGGTATCGGACACTTCGATAACGACCACCGCGCCCTCGCGCCGCCCGGTGATGCGAATCTGGTCGCGGCCCGGATCGCGCGCGGCGCGGCTTTCCAGCGCCTGCAGCGCGTTGCGCGCGAGATTGAGCAGAATCCGGAACAGCTGGTCGTGGTCGGCCTCCACGATCAAGTCGCGTTCGACCGCGGTGATCCAGCGGATCGGCGCATCGGGGCCAAGCCCCAGCGTCTCGTGGACTTCTTCCACCAGCGGTCCAAGCAGGATCGGTTTGCGCTCGGGCGGCGGCTCCTGCGCGCGTCCATAGGACAGCGTCGATTGGCAAAATGCGATGGCCCGTTCGAGAGCGCGCATCAGCTTGGGCGCAAAGCGCTGCACGCCCGGATCGGGCAGGCTCGCGAGCCGGTCGGAAATCAGCTGCGCGGAGCCCAGCAAATTGCGCAGGTCGTGATTGATCTTTGAAACCGCGAGCCCGAGCGCGGCCAGGTGGCTCTTCTGGTGCAGCATTGAAGCGAGCTCGCTTTGCATGGATGCGAGCTCGCGTTCGGCGACGCCGATTTCGTCGGTCCGGGCCGAGGCGGGAATGATCCGGGCCGGATTTTCCGGGTCGGCGCGGAACGCCATCATGTTCGCCGTGATCCGGCGCATCGGACGCACGAACATGTAGTGCAGCGTCAAATACACCAGCACCGCGGTAAGGCCGGAGATCAACAGCGAAATCAACAACAGGTCGACCGAATAATTCAGGAGTCCCTTTTGCAGCGGCGCCTCGTCCATGACGATTTCGATATAATCGCCGCCCATCGGCGCCGGACCGACGACGCGCATCACCTTTTTGCCGGCGGCGCCGTCGAACATCAGCATGAACGCATCGACGATTGAATCGAACGTCATGACGTTGCGCATGTCGTAATCGTTGTTGATGGGGGGCGGCTTGTCACCGACCGCTAGCATGCGCCGCTGCTGGCCCATCTTCATCGCCACCGCCCGGGCGCCGACTGAATCGAGGAGTTGCTTGGCGAGGCTGTCGGACACCATGCCGTTGGGCGCGGCATCGAGGACCAGGGCTGCGGTATAGGCGCTGGCCAGACGATCGTTCAGCCAATTCACCCGATAATTAGCGACCAAGGGGACATAGATCAGCACTTCCGCGATCATCACGAATAAAATCGTGAGGACGAGGAGCTTGCCGGAAAGCCCAAGGCGCGGCGCCCGGAGCGGCACCGGCCGTGCGGTGTCTTCGCTCATCTATGAGCCTATGGCCTGCTGCAATTAACCGATGCGACGCACCGCCATGATGCGAGCCGCACCGTCAAATTGGCACTAAAATAGGTAATTGTGGCGCGGTTTCCTAGTTCGGCGTCAAGGGAATAGGCGGATGCCTAAATATAGGTTCCATTGGCCGCGTTCCGCCTCTTTGTTTTTCCTTCCGCTTTTGCGTCGGGAGTGAAAAAAGCGGCGGCGCGGCGCGCGAGTCTTGCGCTCTGGCGGCGCGGCATAACAGTGTGATCGCATTGACGCGCGGTAACGGCTTTCGTATAAGCCGCGCCGATCGCGCAAATTCCTTGGTATTGCCTCGATCGGCGGGCGCGCACTAGCGCGCAGCGGAGAAAAACCCGTGAAACGGACCTATCAGCCGAGCAAATTGGTGCGCAAGCGGCGGCATGGCTTCCGCTCGCGCATGGCGACAAAGGGCGGCCGCAAAGTGCTCGCTAATCGCCGCGCGCATGGGCGCAAGCGGCTC